>CAIRMS010000097.1 GCA_903879765.1 uncultured Flavobacteriales bacterium | reverse complement strand
ATACAATTTCAATCACACCAACGTTGTTTTATGCTGATGCGGACAATGATGGTTTTGGTGATTTAACCAATGATTCACTTTCTTGTTCAACTCCTGTTGGTTACGTAGCGAACAGCACTGATTGTAACGATGCAGATGTAGAAATTAATCCAAACACCGTTTGGTACATGGATATGGACGGTGACCTACTTGGTGATTTGATGGCAACTTTTACAGGTTGTACGCCTCCAACTGGATACGTATTGAACTCAGGTGACTGTGACGATACAAATGCTTCAATTACCGTTCCAACAACATACTATTCTGATGTTGATCAAGATGGATTCGGTGACGATGCAACAGCAGCTGATTTCTGTGTGACACCGCCAAGCATGGTGGCTGTCGGTGGTGATTGTAACGATAATAACAACACAATTTATCCAGGTGCTCCAGAAATTTGTGACGGATTCGATAACAACTGTAATGGAACAAACGACGAAGGATTAATCTTCAATACCTACTATTTAGATTCAGATAACGATCAATATGGTGCAGGTATCGGTTTGGTTTCTTGTCAAACAATTCCACTTCCAGGATATGTATTGGTGAATGGTGACTGTGACGACACGAATCCAAATGTTTATCCTGGTGCCACAGAAATTTTAGATAATGACATCGATGAGAATTGTGATGGAGTAGATGGATACCTTGGATTATCAGACATATCCTTTACTAACGTGAATCTAGTTCCGAATCCTTCAAATGGCACATTTGCGATTCAATTGGATGCAGAAATGTCAGACGTGAACATTCAAATCACCGACATGAGCGGAAAAATATTGTTCCAATCTGTCATGAGCGGTTCAATCCTTGAATTGACTCAAACGCAATTGAAAGCAGGAACTTATCTAGTGAATGTTCAATTGAATCAACAACGTGAAATTCTTCGCTTGGTGATTCAATAAGCTTTAACAACTACTATTGAAAAAAAAGAAAAAGGCCGTAAGGCCTTTTTTTTGTAACTTGAACTTGTATTTTTCGTCTAACTTTACACAAATATTTATAACGACTATTTATGTTTAAATCCCTACTATCAGCACTTATTTTAGTGATTTCTAGCAGCGTAATGGCTCAGGATTATTGGCAACAAGAGGTGAATTACACCATTCAAGTACGACTTAATGATAACAATCATACCTTAAGTGGCTACGAAGTTTTTGAGTACGTGAACAACTCTCCAAATACCTTGGACCGCATTTATATTCACGTATGGCCAAATGCCTACAAAGATGGTAGCTCCGCTTTAGCAAAACAATTGTACCGTCAAGGGGATGGAAAATTAACTTTTGCAAAAGAGGAAGACCGAGGATACATCGATTCTTTGAATTTTAAAACGGACGGAACACCATTGAAATGGGAATACGATACCGAAAATCCAGATATCTGTGTGATTTATTTAAATACACCTTTGAAAAATGGTGATCGCCTGCGCATTTCGACACCTTTTAAAGTAAAAATCCCTTCTGGTGAAATTTCACGCATGGGACACATTGGACAATCCTACCAAATCACGCAGTGGTATCCAAAACCTGCTGTTTATGACAAAAACGGTTGGAATGCCATTCCATATTTGAATCAAGGTGAATTCTATTCCGAGTACGGTTCATATGATGTAAGCATCACCCTACCAAAAAATTACATCGTTGGTGCTACAGGTGATCTTCAAACAAAAAGTGAAGTCGCTTTTTTGGATGAGCAAATAAAACGAACAAGCGAAAATTTAACTGCGTGGTCGGAAAAAGCAGAAAAAGAAAAATCAGTATTCCCTGAATCTTCGGCTGAGATGAAAACCATTCGTTATACGCAAAGCCAGGTGCATGATTTTGCATGGTTTGCAGACAAACGTTATGGTGTTTTGAAAGGAGAAGTTGAATTGCCTCACTCCAAACGAAAAGTAACTTCTTGGGCTTTGTTTACGCCCCAAAATGCTAAATATTGGAAAAATGCCATCGAATACATCAACGATGGAACGTATTACTATTCCTTGTGGAATGGCGATTATCCATACAATCAAGTTACCGCAGTGGATGGAACCATTAGCGCTGGTGGTGGAATGGAATATCCAAATGTGACTGTTATTGGAAATGCGAGTTCGAAAGAGGAGTTAGAAGTTGTCATCGTGCACGAAGTTGGACACAACTGGTTCTATGGAATTTTAGGATCTAACGAGCGTGTTCATGGTTGGATGGACGAAGGAATGAACACCCTGAATGAAATGCGTTACGTTCAAACGAAGTATCCTGACAATACACGTTTCTCGGACATGATTCTAAACGGTAAATTCCACTTGGAAGATTTAGATCACCACGATTCAGGTGACATCACCTATTCATCCTTGGCTTCCCTAGGTTTAGATCAGCCAATTGAAACGCATTCAGATCAGTTCACGAGCGCCAATTACGGTGGAATAATGTACCAGAAAACAGGACTCGTGTTTTTCTACCTGAAAGATTATTTGGGTGAAGAAAAATTCAACGCTGCCATGTCCGCGTATTTTGAAGCGTGGAAATTCAAACATCCACAACCTGAGGACATGCGCAAAATCATGGAAGCAACAAGTGGAAAAGACCTTTCTTGGTTATTCGAAGATTTAATTCAAACAACGAATCACATTGATTATAAGCTTAAAAATGTTGGGATAGGAAAACAAGGAGCAGTGGTTCGTGTCAAAAATGTTGGCCAGGTTAATGGTCCAATTGAAGTGAACGTTTATGCAATGGATAAACTTGTGGAAACACATTGGTTAGAACCTGGTCAAACATCCGTGACTTTAAAAACTCCGTTCAAGGACATTCAAAAAGTGATCATCGATGAGTCCAAAGACATTCCGGAATTGAACCGCAATAACAATACGTGGAGAGCAAATACACTTCTTCACAAAGTCGAGCCAATCAAACAAGAGTTCTTATTCAGTGACAATGAAGCGGATCACAATAGTTTACGTTGGTTACCGATGTTAGGAGGAAATGTTTACGATGGATTTATGTTAGGGGCAACGTTCCACAACTTGGGACTTCCTTTCCAAAAGTTTAGTTATGTGCTGACGCCAATGTTTGGTTTCTACAGTAAAAAACCCATTGGAATGGCTGAATTCTCCTATACGATTCTACCTAAAAAAGGATTGAAAGTGGAACGCCTTGGGCTTTCCGTTAAATCTTTCTCGAGAAACAGTTATTCAGGAGAAAATTTTGTCGCTTTGACACCGTATTGGTCGGCAACAATAGGAAACCGTAAAAACCGCAGTAAGATTAGTCAGGATGTTCTCGTGAAGGGACTTTACGGATTAAAAACGTCCGAATTCGGAGACAACGAGACCGGAGCAATGGCGCAATATGCGTTTCAATATGCAAATCCAGATCACCAATTTGGCGTAAAATTCAGAGCTGAATACGTGAACGGAGAACAAGTGCAAGTTGGACGCCTTACCCTTGCTGCCAAATACGATTGGCGTTATTTAAAAAACAAAATGGAACGAAAATTAGAATTGCGCGCGTTTTTCGGAAGCAATGTGCTGTACAAACATTCCTTATTTCCCATTCAAATTTATTCCGATCGTTATAGCTTAAGCATGAGTGGTGGACGCGGAAACCAAGATTTATTCTACGAAGAATACAATTTTGCCCGCAACGATGTTTCTGGATTCTGGTCGCAACAGCGTATGGAGAACTACGGAAATTTTAAAAGCACGAGCAATTTCGGTGTGACATCCAAATGGTTGGGAAGTGTAAACATGTATTTCCAACTACCGATTAAACCAAATTTATTTGGCGTTTTCGCTGATTATGGAGCATTCTCAAATGGTACTTCGATCCAAACGGCTTACAACGCTGGATTAGGTGTTCGATTGACGAATGTACTAAGTGTTTATTTTCCATTAGTGCGAAGTACAAACATGGGCTCACTTTGGACTAATTACTCGAATGAAATTCGTTTTAGTTTAAAACTCAATCTGTTGAATTCAATGAATCTATTTACACGATTTAAATAATAGTTTATGTCTGATCAAAAAGTCTCTTTCGGCAAATTATTTTGGCCAAGTTTTGTTGCGGTAATGATTGCCGGACTCGTTTCTTTATTTCTATTCTTTCTTGTTCTAGGGGGTGTTATCGGATCATTTGGGGATTTTGGTCCTGAGCCCTTGGCAATTAAGAATTCAACCATTCTCCAATTGAATTTGACTGGTGAATTAAAGGACAAAAGTGACGAGTCTTTCGATGTAGCAAGTTTTCAGGTGGATCGGACAGTTGGACTTCCAGATTTATTATACGGAATTGAAAAAGCGAAAACAGATCCAAAAATCAAAGGAATCTACCTGGAATTGGGTTCTCTTTCATGCGGACTAGCGAGCGCGAAAGAATTACACGATGCCATCAAAGACTTTCAGAAAAGCGGAAAATTTGCTGTAGCATATTTATCGGGTGAATACGTTTCCCAAACAGCGTATTACATCAGTTCTGCAGCAAAAGAAGTTTATGGATTTCCATCCACAACAATGGAATTCACTGGAGTTGGTGTGCAATTGATGTTCTTCAAGAATTTATTGGATAATTTGAACATAGAAGTGGACATTGTTCGCGGAACCAATAACGACTTCAAAAGTGCAGTAGAACCCTTCTTTCGCACAAACATGAGTGATTCTAGCCGCTTACAAACACAAACGTTTTTAGGCACGATGTGGAGAACAATGCGCAATGACATTTCACTGAACAAAGGTATCGATACAGCGGTCATTGACAATCACGTTGACTCATTACACATCTTGGACTGTGAATCTGCGTATAAGGCCAAATTAATCACAGGTTTGCGCTATCGAGATGAATTCATGGGCTTATTGAAGAAAAAGTTAAACATGGGTCAGGATGAAGAATTAGAAATTCAATCCATGGAAAAATATGCCTTGAAAGCTTTTGCAGATCGACAATTATTGGTCAAACGTCAACGTCCAAACGTTGCGGTGATTTTAGCTGAAGGAGATGTCGTTACAAGTGGTGAAGGACTTTCTTCTGCAAAGATTTGCAAGTTGTTTCAAAAAGTAAGAAACGACAAGAATATTTCTGTGGTGGTTTTCCGTATCAACAGTCCTGGAGGAAGTGCACTTGCAAGTGAAGAAATCTGGAGAGAGGTTTCCATGACGCAAAAGAAGAAAAAAGTTATCGTGTCCATGGGAGATGTAGCAGCTTCAGGGGGATATTACATTGCAACCCCAGCTGAACGCATTTTCGCGGAACCAACAACAATCACTGGTTCCATCGGTGTGTTCGGGATGATTCCGTACACGGGAAAATTCATGGAAAATAAATTGGGAATCACTTTCGATGAAGTTCGCACGAATCAACATTCATTAACCACATTGAATAAGAAATTGACTCCAGAGGAACTGTTAGTCATTCAAGGACAAGTGGATAAAATCTACACACAATTTTTAACGCGTGTCTCTACCGGACGCAAACTGAAAATGGAAAAAGTAGCAATTTTAGCGCGTGGAAGAGTGTGGAGTGGAGAAGATGCACTTCGCATTGGACTTGTCGATGAATTAGGTGGATTGTCCAAAGCCATCGCTTATGCGTGTAAAACGCAGTCAGCTCCGAAAGTTATTTACTACCCAATTGTACAGAAAAACACACTTTCTGAAATTGCTGAAATGATTGAGCAACAACAAGAAGATGAGGAAAATTCCGTGAAAATGGATGTTGCGATTCCAACTGAATTAAAAGCCATCTATGCACGTATCAAGAAAATTGAAAGCATGGCCGGAATTCAGATGCGCTTGCCGTTTGAGTATGTGATGAAGTAGCAAGTCCGCCGTTTAGTTTAGAAATTCAGGAAAACGAGCTAAACACTGTTCACTGATTCGCCGCGACGTACTGTTCACTGAGCACTAAACACTGTACACTAACCTCAATACAAACTCGGATACTTTGCCGGTTCTGCCTCATGCATCATTGCATAGACTTTTTCAATGATGTCATCGATGCTTGGTTTAGAGAAGTAGTCACCGTCGGAACCGTAAGCTGGACGATGGTCTTTTGAACTCAAGGTTTCCGGTGCAGAGTCAAGGTGATAGTAACCTTTTTGCTCGACCAAGATTTTATCTAACATGAATCCGGTTGCGCCACTGCTCACGTCTTCGTCCACGATGAGTAAACGATTTGTTTTCGCCAATGAATCACTAATCATGTGTTCGATGTCGAATGGCAACAAAGTTTGTACGTCAATCAGTTCCACAGATATTCCCATGTGCTCTAATTGTTGAGCAGCTACTTCGCAAAGATTGAAGGTAGATCCGTAAGAAACTAAAGTTAAATCTTTTCCTTCTTTGACGATTTCTGGCATTCCTAATGCTTCGGTAAACGTTCCGAAGTTAATCGGCATGCGCTCTTTCGTGCGGTAACCGTTCAATGGTTCAATCACCAATGCTGGTTCGTCTGCTTGTAATAAGGTGTTATAGAATCCTGCGGCTTTCGTCATGTTTCTTGGAACACAAACGTGTATACCACGAATCGAATTGACAATCATTCCCATTGGAGAACCACTGTGCCAGATTCCTTCGAGACGGTGTCCACGTGTGGAAATAATCAATGGTGCTTTTTGTCCACCTTTCGTGCGGTATTGAACCGTTGCTAAATCGTCGGACATGATTTGAATCGCGTACAACAAATAATCCAAGTACTGAATCTCTGCAATTGGACGCAATCCACGCATGGCCATACCAATTCCTTGTCCGATAATCGTACACTCGCGGATTCCAGTATCCGAAACGCGTATTTCGCCAAATTGCTCTTGTAATCCTTCTAATGATTGATTGACACCTCCAATTTTTCCGGCATCCTCTCCGAAGACAAGAACTTCTGGACGACTTTCTAATATCGTGCGGTAGTTTTCACGTAGAATGATGCGACCGTCTTCCATTTGAACGTCATCCGCATATTTTGGCGCCACTGCAGGAACATTCATCGCTGAATGAGCAGATTGTGAATGCAAATGCGAACTATAACGATCGAAATTCCCGGAAATCATGCTTTGAATCCAGTTTCCTAATGTTTTTTTCGAGGAAATTTGCTCCTCACGAACTTGACGCAATACTTTGCGCGCTAAAGTCAATAAATCTCGACGAATCGGTTCTTTTTCTTTTTCAAGCGCTTCAATGTCCTTTTGAATAAACACGGACTGCGAACTTTCCGCCGCTACAGCTTTTAACACAGAAACTAAATCAGCTTGATCTTGTTTCATGCTATCTGTAAAGCGAGCCCAAGCCGTATTTTTTGAGCTGCGAACCAACTCTTTCGCTGCTGATTGGATTGTATTTAATTCTTCTTCCGAGGCAATCGCCATTCCTTTTGCTTCGAATGAAAGAATCCATTCTTTGAATTTTTGGATGCAATCGAAAGTGGTTTCCCATTCCAAACGCTCCGCTGATTTGTAACGCTCATGGGATCCAGAAGTGGAGTGTCCTTGCGGTTGATTCACTTCTTTCACGTGAACTAATACCGGAATGTGTTCTTCGCGTGCTAGTTTCACCGCTTTTTCATAGGTTTCACACAAATGTGCGTAATCCCATCCTTTTGTGATGAAAATCTCGTATCCAGGTTTGTCCGCTGTGCGTTGCATTCCTGATAAAGCGTCGGAAATACTTCCTTTCGTTGTTTGTAATTCTCTTGGTACTGAAATCCCGTAACCATCGTCCCAAACGGACATCACCATCGGAACTTGCAATACACCCGCTGCGTTGATTGATTCCCAGAAAGGGCCTTCACTTGTAGAGGCGTCGCCAATCGTTCCAAAAGCAACTTCGTTTCCACCGTTGGTGAATTTCTCAAAAGCAGGATTTGATTTCAATGCTTCTTGTTGACGGTATACTTTCGATGCTTGCGCCAATCCAACTAAACGTGGCATTTGTCCAGCTGTTGGAGAAATATCCGCAGAACTGTTTTTCTGCAACATCAAATTTTTCCATTCTCCGTTGGCGTCTAAGTTACGTGTGGAATAATGTCCACCCATTTGGCGTCCAGCAGATTGAGGCTCGATGTCCACATCTGTGTGCGCGTAAAGTCCTGCAAAATACTGTTCCACGGTTAATTCACCAATGGCCATCATAATGGTTTGATCGCGGTAATATCCCGAACGAAAATCGCCATTTTGAAACTGCTTCGCTAACGCAATTTGCGCGAGCTCTTTTCCATCTCCGAAAATTCCAAATTTCGCTTTACCAGTGAGTACTTCTTTTCGTCCTAGAAGAGAGGCCTCGCGGGATTCACAAGCCAATTGATAGTCCGCAAGAACTTGTTTTTTGAATGCTTCAAAATCCATTTGATCTTGCGTGTTGGGTGCTTTTTCTTTTGCCATTGTTGATTGTAATCGTATGCAAATATAAGGAAAAGCGGTGGCGTTTTTATATGGAATTTTTTAGCAATTTTGTGTAGCTATTTTGGACCTATGAAATTAGAATTGTGTGCCGCTTCCATTGAAGCCATTTTATTAGCGAAATCCCTTGATTTTGATCGCATTGAATTGTGTCAGAACTTGGAGCAGGGTGGACTCACGCCCTCCGCGGGAATGATTAGCTATGCATTAGAGAATGGACTCGATACCCATGTCTTGATTCGTCCAAGAGCTGGTGGATTTTGCTACAGTCCAGAAGAAATCGCTGTAATCGAGCGCGATTTGGCTTTTTGTCAGCAGGCAGGTGTACAAGGAGTCGTTGTTGGGATTTTAAAATCCAATTTTGATTTAGACATAGAAGCATTGGCGTCCTTGAAGCAGCAATTTCCTGATTTTGTATGGACATTTCACCGTGCATTTGATGAAAGTATTGATTGGAAACGATCCATGGACCAATTAATAAAATTGGGATTCCACCGAATTTTAACTTCCGGATTTGCGAGTCATGTTGACATAGGCTTACCGAATTTAAAAGAGATGAAGGGCTATGCAAACGGTCGCATCGAAATCATGGCAGGTGGTGGTGTGAACGCTGGTAACATTGCCAAAATCGCAAAAGGAGCAGAGCCGGACGCGATCCACTTTTCAGGAACAACAAAAGTTTTATTGGACGAAGATTCTGCTTTTTCCGAAACCATCTTAAAAGTCGAGGAACACCGTGTTCAACGCATCTTGGATTCTGTGCGTGGCGTGCTGAAATAGATTATCCGGTTTATTTGAAGTACCTTTGTACAAATCCTGGGTCAATCATTAATGTATTTGTTCAACCGTAGGATTGAATAATTGTATGAAATTTAATGAATTAAATCTTTTAGAGCCGATTTTAAACGCTCTTACCAAACAAGGTTATACCGAACCAACCCCAATCCAACAACAAGCAATACCATACGTACTCGAAGGACGAGATGTCATGGGCTGTGCACAAACTGGAACAGGAAAAACAGCGGCATTTGCCATTCCAATCATTCAACGCATTCACGCATCAAAGCAAACGGATAACTCGAATAAAATCAGAGCCTTAATTGTTACACCGACGCGCGAATTAGCGATACAAATTGAAGAAAGTTTCAAGAATTACGGAAGTGAATTGAAATTGCGTTACACCGTTATTTTTGGTGGGGTAAATCAGTCACAACAAGTCAACCGTTTGAAAAATGGGGTAGATGTATTGATTGCAACACCTGGACGTTTATTGGATTTGCAACAACAAGGATTTATCAAGTTAGGAAACTTGGAGATTTTTGTTTTGGATGAAGCCGATCGTATGTTAGACATGGGATTCATTCACGACGTGAAGAAAATCATCAAAATGATTCCTGCGAAACGTCAAACCTTGTTTTTCTCTGCAACGATGCCGAAAGAGATTACTTCTTTGGCGAATTCGATTTTAACGGATCCAGTGAAAGTGGAAGTGAATCCAGTTTCCTCAACAGCGGAAATGATTGATCAAGCTTTGTACTACGTAGACGCCCCGGCGAAAAAAGATTTGTTGGTACACGTATTAAAAGAAACGAAAGCACCAAGCGTGTTGGTTTTCTCACGTACGAAACACGGAGCGGACAAAATTGTGAAGTTGTTATTGAAAAACAAAGTGTCAGCAGAAGCCATTCACGGAAATAAATCACAAAATGCACGTCAACGCGCCTTGTCTAATTTCAAGGACAAAACGTCTCGTGTATTAGTCGCTACAGACATTGCTGCACGTGGAATTGACATCGATGAGTTATCGTTTGTGATCAACTACGACATTCCAAACATCCCTGAAACGTATGTACACCGCATTGGTCGTACCGGACGCGCAGGAGCATCTGGAATTGCAGTATCTTTCTGTGACAAAGAAGAACGCAAGTACATTCGCGACATTCAAAAATTGATTTCTTTGGAGATTCCAGTGGTGAGT
>CAIRMS010000096.1 GCA_903879765.1 uncultured Flavobacteriales bacterium | reverse complement strand
TTTCAAATCAATGTAAAAGAAGCGAATTACCAAGCGCATGCCGTTCTCGGTGGAATCGCACCAAGTTACAAAGATGATGACCGCATGGCGATGTCCTTGCTGATTAACATTCTTGGTGGACCCGCACTGAATTCCAAGTTGAATTTGTCGGTACGTGAGAAATATGGTTTGGCGTACACGGTGGAAGCGAGTTATTCTTCCTTCGTGGATTCTGGATTCTGGCAAATCTATTTCGGTTGCGAGGACAAAAACATCAAACGTACTTTGGACTTAATTGACAAAGAATTGGTGAAATTTCGATCCAAGGAATTGAGTTCGCTGCAATTAACGCGTGCGAAGCAACAGTTCAAAGGTCAAATGGCTTTGGGAATGGATGTCAATGCCGGACTCATGCAAGGATTAGGAAAAAGCATGTTGGCCTTTAATCAAATCGATACGATTCAAGAAATTCACCAAGGAATTGATAAAATCACGGGAGGAGATATCTTGCGCTTAACAAACGAATACTTGGCAAAGGATGCGATTTCTTCCTTGATCTTTGGCGTAGCTCAGGATTAACGTCCTCCGAAAATCGAACTTCCCACACGAATCATGGTGCTTCCTTCTTCGATGGCGATTTGATAATCCCCAGACATTCCCATGGAAATTTCTTTGAAATAAGCGTTATCTTGGAAGTTACTTGCTTTCAATTGATCAAAAATACTTTTTAGAGACTGGAATTCATGATGAACTTGTTGTTCGTCGTCTACAAACGAAGCCATTCCCATCACGCCAACTACACGAATGTTTTGACACGATTGAAATGCCTCACTTTCGATTAATTCCTGTGCTTCTTCCAGGGAAAGTCCGAACTTGGTTTCTTCTTGTGCGATGTGAAATTGCAAAAGCACATCAATGCTTCGCTCGTTTTTTTCTGCTTGTTTATTGATTTCCACCAATAGTTTCAAACTGTCCACCGCGTGAATCAAGTGAACAAAAGGAGCAATGTATTTGACTTTATTGGTTTGCAGGTGTCCGATGAGGTGCCAGTGAATGTCCTTTGGCAGCACTTCGGCTTTATCGACCAACTCTTGTACTTTGTTTTCACCGAAGGCACGTTGTCCAGCGTCGTACGCTTCTTGTAAATCGCTAACAGGTTTCGTTTTGGAAACAGCGATTAACGCGACGGTTTCGGGAAGTGTGGCTGTGATTTCGTTAATTCGTTCAGCAATCATGCGTGCAATTGATAAATGGTGAGTCCACTGCGCAATTTCGGTTCCACCCACGTAGATTTTGGCGGCATGTTCATTCCGGCATCCGCGACTTCTTTGACTTGGTCAATGGTTGCGGGATGAAGGATAAATCCAACTTCGAACTTACCGGAGTTGATTTTATCTTCGATGGAAGACAAGGACTCATTTCCAGGAACGAATTCCACTTGATCGCTTGTTTTTAGGTCGACGATGCCCAACAAGGGTTTTAAAATTAAATCACTGAGAATAAAGGAATCCAATTGTTCTACTGGATTCGATTCATTGATGTACGAATGATCTGGCTCGAAAAGGTACCAGTCATTTCCCATGCAAATGGTGAATTGATGTTCTTTTTCTGGTTCAGCCGCACTTGGAATGGATTTCATGCTTCCTAGTTCTCTCATCGCAGAAACGAATTCATCTTTCGTAAATCCGTTCAAACTTTTCAATAAGCGGTGGAAAGCCAATATTTTCACTTGATCTTTCGCTACGATGTAACTTAAAAAGTATCCCGTTTCCGAAGTTGCGGTTCCTTGTTCGGCTTTCATTTGTGCATAGCGAACGGAAGATGCCGAGCGGTGGTGTCCGTCAGCGATGTACAATGCATCCACTGATTTGAACAGTGCTTGACATTCCTTCGTTTGAGCGATAGAAAGTACCCAAAGTTCATGTTTGATGCAATCGGTCGTCGTAAACTCGTATTCTGGACGCTCAGCACTCACCTTTTCAATGAGTTTGTTGAGTTCAGACTGTGGGTCGTAGGTCATTAATACCGGTTCTGCATTGAATCCTACTTGGTCCAGGTAGTTTGTGAAAACTTCCTCGCGCAGGGTCAATGTTTGCTCGTGTTTTTTGATGTCGTTATCGATGTACTCTTGCACACTCGCGCCACCAACGATTCCAATCACAGAGAAATCTCCTTTTGATTGACGGTAGATGTATAAATGTTCTTCGGCATCTTGAATCAGAATGCCTTTATCCAGGAAATCGTTGAATTGCGTTTTCACCAATTGAAATCGTTCAGTCGAATTCGCTTTGGTTTTCACTGTGGTACTAAACTCCGGATTGATAATGTGCAAGAAGGTAAATGGATTATCTTCTAACTTTGCTTTCAGCACGTTCTTTTTGTAGGAATAATAAGGCCTTGTCGCGACTAAATGAACTTTATCACGAACAGGACGAATCGCCTTGAATGCTGAAATATCGGACATCTTCTGTTAGAATTTATAATTCAAACCGAAACTTGGAAGAATAGGAAACTGATAGATTTTCTCAGAAGTAATTCTGTTCACGTAGAAGATATTGCTTCTATTGTAAGTATTGGTAATACTTGCAATGATCTCCATTACATCCTTGTTTTTGAAGTTGAATTGCTTTTTGAAGGTAATATCGAGGCGGTGGTAGTATGGTAATCGTTGCGAGTTGAATGTCCCAAGTAAAGTGGTAATCGCACTTGGATTATTTGTCACGTAATTAGTTGTCACACCTTCAGAGAAATTCTCTCCTTGATAATATCCAGCGGTAGGTGTGAATGGCAATCCAGAACCTAGGTTCCAACGGATGTTTAGTTCGTAATTCTTTTCTTTCCCGAATAAATACGATCCAACAAGGTTTACGTTATGACGTCTGTCAAATACCGGTGCATAGTTCGCGAATCCATCCCAACGGGTGTTTTTACCATAGGAGTAAACTGCCCAAAAGAACAAACGGTCTTTAGAATATTTCGCAAGGAAGTCAAAACCATAGGACTGACCAGTCTCGATGATGAAATCCTTTTTGAATACATCGTCGATCAACTCGAACTGAGAAACATCATCGTACAATTTATTCTGATTGATGTTACTCAACTGTGAGAAGTACTTGTAGTATCCTTCTACATTGAATGACCAGTATTTACCCAAGTCAAACTCCATCCCTAAAATGGCATGCCAAGCATATTGAAGTCCGTTCTTCGTGTTTTTCACATTTTGGAATTGGGTTACGAAATCTTCTTGCACATTTGTAGGTGCGGACAAAAGTCCGTTGAAAAGGTTCACAACATCTTTGTCGGATGATGCAGATGTAAAGTTTTGTGAAAAGCGTCCACCTGAGAATTTAAAACGAAGGTTTTCGGTCGCATTATATTTTAATCCAAGGCGAGGTTCTGGTGAAATGGTATTCAAGGAAGCATACACTTGCACACGCAATCCTGGTTGAATCACCCACCTTCTTTTAATTAGTCGGTAATTGAAATAACTTCCGATTTCTGTCGTGAAATTGACGGCTTCAATTCTTCTTTTTGCTTCGTTATACGTCACAAATTCCGTGTTGAATCCATTGATGTTGAATCCGTAATTCATTTCACTTTCGTTCTTCAAGAAATAACTAAAGTCGAATCCAAGGTCAAATCCACCGATTTTTGAATAACGAGGTTCTTGTGCTGTTTCAGCGAATGTTGTTTGATAGTTACTTCCATTTACGTGTCCACGAATAAAAAGTGGAGAGCCACTTGGTACCATCAAGAAATTCACACCTCCACCGGAAGCATCCCATCGAAGGTTGGCAATATCATAATTTACAGAGTCTTGGTTATGAAATCCGAATGCGCTTACTTTGGTGCCGCCGTCACCATTGAAGGTTACTTTTCCGTATAAATCAGTGAAGTTAAATGGTAATCCATTTCCATCATTGACTTTCGGATACAGCGATTTTGAGGTGTAATCAAGTAAGCTGTGTTTAGCCGAGAAAACATACGATCCTGGTGCTGCTTTTTCTTTTGTTACTTTTCCAATTGGACCTTCCAATACCATTTTTGCAAGAAAGGGAGATGCTGAAACGCGTCCACCAAATTCTCTTCTGTTACCATCTCGGTAGGTGATGTCCATGACGGAGGAAACGCGTCCACCGTATTTTGATTCGAATCCACCGGTATATACGTCTACGGTTTTTACCAATTCTGTCTCAAATATTGAAAAGAATCCGATCGAGTGGAACGGATTGTAGATGGTCATTCCGTCAAGTAATACTTTGTTTTGAATCGGAGTTCCACCGCGAACGTACAATTGCCCACCTTGATCTCCGGTAGTTACAACTCCTGGTGTCACACTTATGGCTCCAACGATATCGTTCTCCCCACCGTGACTTGGGATACGGTCAAGGGATTTTTGGTTGTATTTTAAAGTGCCGATTAAGATTTCATTTTTCTTTTCTTTTGAATCGATGCTGACCACGACTTCTTTCACATTCTGGGTATTGCGAACCAGTTTGAATTGAACATCGTAAATCTTGTCCTTATCTGTCATGTTCACATTGATAAACGCTTTGTTGAAACGTCCTGCTTCAATCTTTAAGATGTATGAACCTTTCGCTAATTTCGGAATTAAGAATCCACCATTGTTGTCGGTAAAAGCACCGGAAATAACGGTGCTATCCAATTTCAAAAGTTTCACCTTCATTTCACCTATCGGCTCCATGCTTGAATCGTCGTAAACGAAACCACGGATGGAAAAGTCTTGAGCAAATGTTGTGAATCCGACAAATGTGATCAGGAAGAAAAGTAGTTTTTTTAACATGTGTTTCAATAAGAGTTCCCGAATTTAATGAAATGTTCCCAACAAAAAGCTATCGAACAGGACTATTCCTTACTCGATGATGCATTTTTGCAAGAAAACACCTGAGGAGTGCTCAAATTGAATCCAATAAATTCCGGGATTAAGATCATTTACGGAAATGGTGTTTACCGTGTTTTTCAATTGAATAGACTTCGTTTTTTGCCCGAGTATTGTCAAGAATGTAGCCTGAATCGCTTGTGTTCCTTTGTTCGTGATCAACAGGAATTCCTTACATGGATTCGGTGAAACCGTGATTAAATCTTCCTCAATGTTTTGTAGTCCAACAATGTTCAGATTTGGACTCTCGGCACAACCAAAAGCAAAGCTTACTTGAACGGTGTAAACTCCCGCAGCATTTGGACCTAATTCATAGAAATCGGCAAAGGCTCCAGGAATCAATTGTCCATCGACAAACCATTGATAAGAACTTCCAGGAGTACTTGTCTGAAGGAGGTTTCCATTTTGGGTGATGTCTACCGTTGGAATATTTGGACAGGTAGTTTGAGAGGTCGTTCCAGCTGTACTTGTCAAGGAAAGTTGGAATGATTCATAGCCAGAACAAATATCTTTTAGGTTGAAATCTAACCAAGGATCTAAAATGGAATAGGTCATGTTTTGCTGTTCTGCTCGACTAATGCTAATTCCTGTTGATGATGTACTTTCACCAAAATCACAGTTGAAGTTTGTGTTCGCAAAGTAACAATGTGCTCCACCGATGATGCTCACGAAGGATTTGCAGGTACTGGTTATTCCGTCGAACATTGGAATGTGATGTTGGGATGGAGGAGTAACGCCGTCGGAACTTCCGGAAAAAACGATGCTCGGAACTTGTACATTCGGTGCAACGGAAATCGCGGATGGATTCGTTTCCGCTGGAGCCAGTCCGATTAAGGCATGAATGTTTGTGTTATTATTCGCTGCTAAAAAGGAAGCGCCACCTCCCATAGAATGTCCCATGACGCCCACTTTTGGGTAAATATGATCTTGAAAAAGTGCATTTGTTGTTTGTAGGTCCAGCATTTTTTGGGCGACCAATTTCAAATCTAATCCAAAATCTCCGTGACTAGGGGATGGGAATAAGCTACTTTCGGTTCGAACAAATGCCATGATGTATCCACGCGTAACATAGTGTTCCCAAATATTGGAATAGGCATCCCAATTCATCGCGAAACCATGTCCGAAAACGATCACTGGAAATTCGCCACTTGCAACAGGAGTACTTGTTCCTGCTGACGTTGCTGGATAATAGATTTCCGTTTGAATTTGTCTTCCGGGTCCTCCACCTGAACCATATCCACCTGAACGCGTTGGGTCATTAAATGTGAGTGTGGTATGACCGATGCTTATTTGAGCGTGTGAAACTGAAACAATAAGAAGTAGAACAAGTAAAAGTGATTTCATGCACGGAATTTAATATAAATGTACAAAAATCCTATTGAACTGTCCCCCAATTCCCACGTTGCAGACTTTGGTATTGAATGGCTTTTGCAATGTGATGGGATTGAATGCTCATTGTTTTTTGAGCTCATTCAATAGTGCATAAAAAAGGGAGTTTTAACTCCCTTTTTTATCTTATCAGTACACCAATTTAACTAGATTAATGATCATATGCACTACTTAGGTTATTCAAATCTAACCATCCTGATGTAGTCTTATAATTATTCGTGTTGTAATAATTAACGTACCCAAAACCATTTTTGTATCGAAGTACTTCGCAATAATCGCCTCGGATAAGGAATTTTTTCGTGTTAATGTATTCTTGTGATGGTTGCGTATAAAAATATGCCCTACTCACTCGAACATAATAACCATCTCCTTCGTTTGCTTTTTTAAGTTGCTTTGTCTGATTCTTTTCAGTGATCAATTCAGATTTAATAACTTCTGGTACTTGCTTAT
>CAIRMS010000095.1 GCA_903879765.1 uncultured Flavobacteriales bacterium | reverse complement strand
TTCAGGGTCCAGGACGTGCATTATGTGCCATTCGACAAGGAGGCGGTTGCATTGTGCTCCACGGTGTGTTGTGAAGAGTAAGCTTGTTGATCGGACGAGGGGTAGTGGCAAATCCGGTTGTCCCAACTGTCGTCTCGGTGACAGGTGCAAAGCCTGCCGACTTGCTCGCCGTGAGAAATGCCTCAGTGATATATGGCCAGATGCAAAAGACACGAACGAATTTGTCCAGCTTCGTTTTTCTTATCTTGATACATCAGAGAAATAACTTGTGAAACATCCTCCGCTTGAAGCTCAATCATGGGAAAAGAACGAATAATCGTCGCTTCAATTTATTTGTAGGATTCCATAGTGAGTAAATTTCGTTTCATCGAGATATACGATTCTGCAATCATCCCCAAAGCTACTGCGTGTCCATGTGAAATAGGAATAGATTGAAAAAAGTAAGATTCGAGGGCGTGTCCAACGGTGTGTCCGAAGTTTAACTTTTTACGCAATCCACCTTCCAATGGATCTTGTTCAATGATGTTCGTTTTCACTCGAATGGCTTTCACAATCACCTCCTGTTGAATCAATTCCTCTTCGGATTGGATGTGGCGAATTTCCTCCCACAACGCAACATCACCAATTAAGGCATGTTTCAGCATTTCAGCATATCCATTGAAAATTTCCTCTCCTGGCAAAGTTGCTAGAAATCCTGAATCGATGTACACACACGCTGGTTGGGTGATGGTTCCAAGTTGATTTTTGTAGCCGTCTAAATCAATTCCATTTTTCCCACCAATTGCCGCATCGACCATTCCCAACAAAGAAGTTGGCACGTGTACAAAGGTGAGTCCACGTTTAAAAATGGACGCAATGAATCCACCCATATCGGTTACGACGCCTCCACCAAGATTAATGACGAGGTCCTTTCGTTCCACATGGTATTCCGTAAAGGCTTGCCACACTTGAAAACAGACTTCCATCACCTTATTCTCTTCTCCACATGGCAAAAGCATAATTTCCGCTCGTTCCAATTCAGGGAAACTTGTGATCAAGTATTCCAGACAGTAATCGTGTGTATTTTCATCCACAAGAATAACAATCTTCTGATTTTCAAATGTTTTCAAATACGCTTGAAATCCACCTTCTAAAATAGATCCGATTTCAAGCCGACAATAGTTCCCTTCGATTTTCATGGTTTTCATTCGTGCGATAAAATTAACCTTTCGAGTTGACTTCTATTCTAAAAAACGATGTAAATTTGGCTTATGATATCATTTGACAACACAGAAGTTGCCTTCTCAAGCAAATCTAAAAGCGACCTAAGAAGAGCTTATTGGCTTTTTCGTATCATTGCTTCCCCTGCCATTGTGAAATTTGGAAAAGGAGCGACTAACTTCGCGCTAAAGATGCGACTTCCTATTTCTGCTCCGATTAAAGCAACCATTTTTCGTCAATTTTGTGGCGGAGAGACCATTGCCGAATGTGACCGAACAATTGCCAATTTAGGAAAATTCGGTATCGGAACCATCCTCGATTATTCTGTCGAAGGAAAAACAAGCGACGAAGATTTTGATCAAACGGTGGATATCATCATTCAAACGATACATCGCGCAGCGAATGATCCACATATTCCATTTGCGGTGTTCAAAGTAACCGGAATTGGACGACACGATTTAATTGAGAAAGCTTCTACTCCGGGATACACACCTACTACAGAGGAAAAAGCAGAAATTGATGTGATCGTTTCTCGCATTGACCTGATTTGTCAAGCAGCACACAAAGCGGGAACATCCGTATTCATCGACGCAGAGGAATCATGGATTCAAGATGCCATTGACCAATGGACCTTCGACATGATGTTGAAATACAATAGAGAAAAATGCATTGTGTTTAACACCTTGCAAATGTACCGACATGATCGACTTGCGTTTCTTAATGATTGTATTTCCCTTGCAAAAGAAAACAACGTTAAATACGGAATCAAATTAGTGCGTGGTGCTTACATGGAAAAAGAACGTGCCCGAGCAATTGAGAAAGGATACCCATCTCCTATTCAAGCAACGAAAGCCGATACAGACAAGGATTACAATGCCGGATTAAAAATTATTTTGGATAATCGTGATGTTTTCTCCCTTTGTGCAGGTACACACAACGAAGACAGTTCTATTCTTTTGATGAACTTAATGCAAGAGGCGCAGATAGATCCTCAAAACGAGCAATTTTACTTTGCACAGTTGTTGGGGATGAGTGACCACATTTCGTACAACGTAGCACATGCGAAATACCATGTCGCTAAATACGTTCCATTTGGACCTGTGAAAGAAGTGTTGCCTTATTTATTGAGACGAGCGGATGAGAATACATCCGTTGCTGGGCAAACAGGACGCGAACTTTCACTCATCATGAAAGAATTGGATCGACGCGCTAAAAAATAAGACTTATTGTTTGACGAACTTGAAGGAATGCTGTCCGATGTTCAGGAAGTATACTCCTTCATTCCAAGTAGCCGTTTCAATTGTAAAATTGGACTCCAGTTCTCCAGTTAACATGCGTTTACCCATTAAATCACTTACGAAGTAATCTCCATTTACCTGCTCACTCAGGCATACATGTAAGTCATTATTTGTCGGATTTGGATACAGTTTCAATTGAACAAACGATTGATTCAACTCAATCGTTTCAACGAGTTGATTTAAGGTGAAAACAGTATCAGTCAGCAATGGCTGGGTATGGCTCGGATGGTATTTCATCACGTAAATATTGCTCCCCCCATTTAATGCATTTTGTCCATCATTGACCATTGAATTAAATCCAACGGAGATAAAACCACCATCGCGTGTAGCAGTCATCTCATTGCATTGATCAATTCCTTCATTAATAATTACCGTTGTAGGAACACCCCACCAATAAGCAAAAGTAGCGTCGTAAATTCCATTATTCAGATCATAAGAAAACTCTGAATTACTTAAGTTTCGGTATTGAAAACAAATCGACAATAAATAATAGGGATTCGGCATAAACACCACTTGTTCGAATTTAGAATCTGTTATCGTATTTGGAGAAGCATCCGCCTCAGTATATTCACTTTGAAAAACACCATTACCATCTAAAATTCGTGCAAAATTATCGTGATTTTGTTCATTGACTTTTCGATTTCCGACAATATAAAATTTATCCTCACCGTCTTCGATGTCCGACAAATGATAAGCACCTGATTTCGGTCCAATCATTATTTGCGAAAGAATGGTTCCTTGATCATTGAAGGTAATCATGCATCCTTTTACCGAGTTGGAATCGGGAACAAACATATCCCCAACAACGATGTACAATGAATCTTGAAATCGTGTCACTGAAGTCGCTTGATCCTCGCCGATTGTCCCAATGGTTTTTGTCCACAAAGTATCGCCATCCTTGTTCATTCGCATGATTAAGATATCTGATTCCGATCCAAGTAACGCTTGACGGTATCCGACCATAACGATTCCGGTGTCCTTCGTCATTACAGCATCATTGATTCGATCCCACGCTGGATTCGCATAGTTTTTCATCCACTCTTGATTTCCGTTTAAATCTGTTTTGATCAACATCGCATCGAAGTTTCCTTGACTCATGGAATTTGACATCCCAGCTAAGTAATACCCACTTCCCGGACGCTCTATAACCGACACTGCCTCTTCAGATTCTGCACCACCATATGGGTGACTCCATAGATAATTTCCCAATGAATCAATTTTCATTAAGAATGCTTGCGAATTCTCACCCCAACTTCCAGAACTTCCAGCAACGATGCAGGATGAATCCATTGTTTCAATGATATCCTCTCCTTTATCAAAACCATTACCGGAATATAACTTATAGAAATATTGTTGTGACCAAGAAGAAGTCACAAACAAAAAACTGAAGATCGTGATTAAAATGCGCATTTTACCTGAAGTATGATGGATTCACCTGTTTTGTTAAATAAATTTTCACTTGCTACGCCAATGTTCCAGCGTGAGAATTGGAAGCTAGAATACATTCCCCATTTCAATTGAGAGAATCCACCATAGGAAGCACTTAGTCCTGTTGACCAACTTTTTGTAACGCGTCCATGAATTCCAGCAAAGAAATATGGAATGTAATTTTGTGAGAGGAACATGCGTGCACCGTAAAAACTTTGTATGCGTTGCGTCG
>CAIRMS010000094.1 GCA_903879765.1 uncultured Flavobacteriales bacterium | reverse complement strand
TTCTCTTCATCGAGCGAAAATGTGTATTTCCCAGTTCAGCTTCCGCAAATCGGCATTTATAGTGTGACGGTTTCGATCAATGGCTGTGTGTCAAGTCCTTCAAGTATTTCTGTTTCTATCGAGAATATCTATGATTATATGGATTTTGACTTTCCCAATGTACTCACACCGAATGGCGATGGTAACAATGATGAATTGGACATTGAATCGATGTTTAAATCGTGTCAGGAATATCAATTAAAGTTATTCAATCGTTGGGGTAATTTGGTATACGCTGGAAAACGTTTCGATACTCCATTCAACGGAAAAGACGTGAATGGAACAATCTTAGCAGATGGTGTTTATTTCTATTTATTGGAGGTTGACCAACAAGCGAAAAGTGGATTTATCCACGTGATTCGTTAGTTTAAAATACGCGCTTCGTTCCCGAATTGACGGTAAGAAACTATCACTGAAAGTGTCGCGAGAAGTAACATGATTCCCAAACTAATGCAATAGTATCCCACGGACAATGTTCCGGAAATTAATTCCTTTGTGGAAAGAACGATGTTCACTACAGGAATTGCTGCGGTCATCGCATTTAATTCAATCCCAGGAAAGAATCCAATCATTGCTGGAAGAACCATCACGAAGTTCAATGGCGTAATGATGCTTTGTGCTTCCTTAAACGATTTGGCGTAAACTGCGATTGGAATCATGGCTCCGGCAAAAAAGACGACTAGAGGGAAAAGCAAGCTAAACATGGCAATGATAAAGGATGGAGTCAGAATACCATGAACGATGTCTAAAATCTCTTTGTTTTGAACGATGTCCAAAAACTCAATGGAAACAAACAATCCTAAAAGTGCACAACTTGCTGCAAGCATTCCGGAGGTGACAACGACCATCATTTTACCGACTAAAATCTGCCATCTGGATACTGGAGTCGTAAGGAGTGTTTCAATGGTTCCACGTTCTTTTTCTCCCGTGAATAAATCAATCGCTGGATACATGCAACCAATGAATCCAAAAGCAATGAAAATATAGGGTAAAAATCCACCGGCCAATTGTCCAATCATTTTTTTGTCACTCGCGCAATTTTGATAAACAGGAACGAGTGGGTGAATTTTTTCTACATCGACACCGAGTTCCTTTAAACGAATTGCTTCTGCTTTATTGGACATAAAGTTCATGTAGGATTCCGCTCGTTGCTGCCTTCCAACTGAGGATGCATCGAATAACCAAGTTAAAGGTATAGACTGTTTCGTTCGGGTCAATTCCGCTTCGTTTTTAGGAACAATGAGTCCAAGTTGAATTTCTCCTTGTTCGATCGCACGTTTTAATGCGGAAGAATCCTCGAAGTTTTCTAATTCCTTTTTACCAAGTCCGGCGGGCATTTGCTCGAGCTGATTCCAATATTTGGCGCCGAGATCACCCCAAACACCGATTTTTAATTTCTCTTCACTGGCTTTTTTCTCAAAGGAAGAGGATACGTTGACAAATAGTGTTAATGTGATGGGGAAAACAAGCAAGGGAATTAATAACATCGTACGCATCGTGCGTTTGTCACGTAAAGTATCGATGAGTTCTTTTTTGAAAATAGTAAATATCATGAGGGATGAATTAACGTTGAACAATACGGATGAATTCTTCCGTTAGATTACTAGCTTCCATGTTTTGACGAAAATCGGACATTTGTCCATTGTATTTCAGTTGTCCTTTGTGAACAATGGCAAGATCATCACACAATAAATCGACTTCACTCATGATGTGGCTTGAGAAAATGACTGTTTTTCCTTGATCCTTGCAATCGCGTATTAGTTTTATGATGTTTTCTGCAGTTATGACATCTAATCCACTGGTGGGTTCATCGAAAATGACCACTTCTGGATTGTGAATCATCGTGCGGCAAATGGAAACTTTTTGTTTCATACCAGTGCTTAACTTTCCGATTCGTTTTTGAAGAAAATCGTTCATGTTCAACAGATCGAATAAGTACTTTTTTCGCTCTTCTTTTTCTTTTGTGGGAACTTGATATAAGGCAGCGAAATAATCGATGATTTCGAGTGGTGTCAATCGGGCGTAAAGGCCTGTTGAACCGGTTAAGAATCCAATTTTCGAACGAGCTTCCTGTGGATATTTCACTGCGTCAATGCCAGCAATTTCAATACTTCCGGAAGTTGGAGATAAAATAGTTGATAGCATGCGTAATGTGGTTGTTTTTCCGGCTCCGTTGGGTCCGAGTAAAGAAAATACTTTTCCAGGCTGACATTCAAAACTTAGGTCATCCACTGCGAGTGCTTTGTTGGCCGTTGTATTGAGTTCTTTCTTTTGTTGTCGACTGAGTTCAAATTCCTTTCGGAGGTGTGACACTTTAATCATATGAAATGGATTTCAATTAAAAGACGATTGAAAACAAGAGTTGTTACTTCAGTATGCGTTCGTCCTTAAGAATTGCTTTGTTCTTGTTGGCAAGTTGTCCGCAAGCAGCATCGATGTCTTTTCCGCGGCTGCGTCGAACATTCACGATGAGGTTTTTCGATTCTAAAAAGGCAGCGAAGGCATCCACTTTGTGTGCATCTGCTTGTTGGAATTCACCGTTTTCAATTGGATTGTATTCAATGATATTGATTTTACACGGAACACATTTTGCAAAGTTTGCAAGTTCCCGCGCATCGTCAATTTCGTCATTAAAATCTTTGAAAATAATGTATTCAAACGTGACTCTAGACCCTGTTTTTTCGTGGAAATACTCCAAGGCCTCTGATAACTCAGAAAGGTTGTTGGATTCATTTATTTCCATGATTTTATCACGTTTTTTATCATTCGCTGCATGAAGAGACAGTGCTAAATTGAATTTAACATCGTCATCACCAAGTTTGCGAATCATTTTCGCGATTCCAGCAGTGGATACAGTAATGCGTTTCGGAGAAATTCCAAGTCCATCTTCGCTACACAGACGGTCGATGGATTGCAGGACATTTTTATAATTTAGCAGTGGCTCACCCATTCCCATGTAGACAATGTTGGTCAGATTTTGACCATAGCGATCTTCTGCTTGATTTTTTAAGTAGACAACTTGATCAACGATTTCGCCGGCGCTCAAATTTCGCAGTAATTTTAATCTTCCCGTTGCACAAAAGGTACACGATAGACTACATCCAACTTGCGATGAAATACATGCGGTAGTGCGAGATTTTGTTGGGATAAGTACGCCTTCCACGACCTTACCTTCCTCAATGGTAAACGCACATTTGATGGTTTTATCCTTGCTAATCTGCTGGTCCTGAAGGTGGATGTGATCAATGAAATAATTTTGTTGAAGCATCTCTCTGAGTTCCTTGCTCAGGTTGGTCATTTCTTCAAAAGATGCCGCATTTTTTTTCCATAGCCATTCATAGACTTGTTTGGCACGAAATGATTTTTCATTCCGCTCAACAAATTCACCCTGAAGTTCCTTCAAGGATAAATTCCGAATGTTGCTCAATCCTTGAGGCATGTAAATGTTTGGATTAACGGTTCAGCATCACCGGCATCACGAGCATAAGAATGTCTTCATGTTCATTTGCAGGGATAGAAGGAGTTAAAATTCCCGCACGACTTGGTTCGCTCATTGAAAGTTTGATTTCATCCGAATCCAAGTTGTTCAACATTTCCATAAGGAAACGAGAATTGAATCCAATTTCTAAATCATCACCATCGTAGTTACACGTCAAACGTTCGGTAGCTTCACTAGAAAAATCGATGTCTTCTGCAAACAAAGAAAGTTCAGAACCAATAAGTTTCAATTTAATTTGATGCGTTGTTTTGTTCGAGAAAAGGGAAACGCGTTTGATGGAAGAAAGTAACTGTGAACGATCGATCGTCAACACATTTGGATTTTCTTTCGGAATTACGGCTTCGTAGTTCGGGTATTTTCCGTCGATGAGTCGACAAACTAAAATCAAGTCATTGAAGGTGAAAACTGCATTGGACTCATTGTATTCTAACAACACATCTTCATCACCACGAAGATTTGATTTTAACATATTTAATGGTTTCTTCGGCAAAATGAAAGCAGAACTTCCACTTGCTTCTGCATCCGTTCTTCTGAAACGAACAAGTTTGTGTGCATCCGTAGCTACAAATGTGATTTCACTTGAAGAGAATTGACAGAAAACACCACTCATCACTGGACGAAGGTCATCGTTTCCAGAGGCGAATAATGTTTTGTTAATGGCACGAGATAACAACTCTCCAGATAATTTAATGGAGCTTTTACCTGCTAATTCAGGAATTTTCGGGAATTCATCACCATTGAATCCAACCATTCGTGATTTTCCATTGTCGTACGCAATTTCAATTTGATAATTCGTTGCATTCACTTTGAAGGTACACGGTTGATCAGGTAAACTTTTTAAAACATCCAGCAATAATTTAGCGGGAATAGCGATTTTACCATCTTCTTCCGATTGAACTTCCATTTTTGTTACCATGGTCGTTTCTAAATCAGATGCAGATGCAGTAAGTTCACCATTGACAATTTCAAAAAGAAAGTTATCTAAAATCGGCAAGGTATTGCTCGTATTCAGAACTCCTGATATACTTTGAAGGTGTTTTAAAAGGCTTGTGCTTGAGGCAATGAAATTCATACTCATTAATTTAGATACAAATTTAATAAATCAAGCGAGAAAATACACATCGAACAGCGTGAAAACCGATACTTTCTCTGTTTTATCGCTGAATTGTTTGATTGATTTCTTGCACGAATGAATTTGGGTCATCTGGAGTTAGAACAATTGTCCTACCATTGGAACGTTCAATAACCACAAATTGGTCACGGCGAGTAGCGTACCAGATCATTGTTCCGTAGAGACTGTTTCGGAATAAACCAAAATACCCAAACAAGCCGCCAACGCCAAAAACACGAATCGACCGTGGCATGTCTTTTTTGCTAACAATAGATACTGTTTTCATATCCGTCGTCGAATAAAACTTGCGGTGAAAAGGACGATAAATGATTAATTGTCGGTCTTCTAGGGCATAGGCTTTTGGACTAAAACCATAAGTAATGACGAGAATGAGGATTAGACCAAATGGAAAAACATCTACTGGACTTGGATTTAAAAAATCGATAGATCCAGCGGTGTTCTTTGAGAAATAAGGAATAAATACGGTAAAGAATAACAATAGCGGAACAAGAATGGTCAGTGTCTTGGTCGTTCTATCCATGGAGGCTTTGTATGTATTCATTGCTCGCTAAATTTATTGCGTAAATATACTTTTATTGCTTCTCTCATTAATATGGCTTCGCTTAATTCTTGGTGAAAAGTTTCTTTTCTTGTAAGAGAAAGAAAAAGGGCTTCGGGGATATCGATTAGGTAAATTAATTGCTGTAATTGGGTGTTGGAAACGTTTTTGATGCAAGATTCAATCGATTGGAGTAAGTCAGTTAATTCAATCGACAAAAGTGTTAGTCCACAACGGTGAAAATCCTTTTGGATTTGCTCCAATGTCGCGGCACGAAAGGACTGATCACTTAAGGCATTTTTGACTTGTTCTTGTAGTTCCTGCGCCATGATTCGGAAAATGAATTAGTTTTGTATCAAATGTGAAGTTACGCATGAAAAGACTATTTGATATCATTTTTTCCAGTTTTGTTCTCTTGTGTTTTTTACCGTTGGGCATATTCATTTCACTTTTCATTCTATTAGAATCCCGAGGTGGAATCTTTTTTAAGCAAATCCGGATCGGTCAAAATGCAGTTCCATTTGGACTATATAAGTTCCGTTCTATGCGTACAAATGCGGAAGCTGGCGGAAAGATAACTGTCGGTTCAAGAGATCCAAGAATCACGCGAGTTGGGTATTATTTACGCAAGTTTAAATTAGATGAATTTCCTCAATTTATCAATGTCCTGAAAGGAGAAATGAGCATTGTTGGACCGCGTCCAGAAGTGAAGGAATACGTTGATTTATACACCAAAGAACAACGAAAAATCCTTCAAGTGAAACCTGGTATTACAGATCATGCCTCCTTGGCATATTTTCACGAGAATGAATTATTGGCCAAATCTGATAATCCTCAACAGACCTACATCCACGAGATAATGCCGGCAAAAATTAAGCTGAACGAGAAATACCTTGCCAATCCGACCTTGAGTCAGGATCTTATCATCATCTGCAAAACATTTGCAAAAATCTTTCGTGCGTAATTTTTAGATAAATTCTTTGCTACATTTGTAAGTATATCGTAATATTGCAATATAGCGATATTGTAAGCCATGGGAACGACGAAAAGCGAAGTGTTTAGTGAAGAAATCAATGATTTATCCTCCTTATTTAAAGCCTTTGGGCATCCAGCAAGGATAGCCATCATTCAATTTTTGCGAACGCAGGAAAAATGCATTTGTACGGATTTAGTGAAGGAACTTCCATTGGCTCAACCCACCATTTCGCAGCATTTAAAGGAATTAAAAAATGCCGGGATTATTCAAGGAAGTGTTTCAGGCACGAGTATTTGTTATTGCTTGAATCTTGAGAAAATCAGTGAATTAGATGCTTTTTTAGCGTCCCTAAAATACGATCAGAATCCAACATGTTGTTAAAAAAAAGAAGCAATGAAATTAAGTGAATTTAAATCAAATTTGACAGGAATGACAACGGTGTCATTTCAATTACCAGATGGATCAACTGTTCCAGCACATTTTCATGTTACGGAAGTCGGACATGTCCAAAAACGTTTTATTGATTGCGGAGGAACAACACGTTTAGAAGATCGCATTGGTTTTCAATTATGGGAAGCAGAAGATTTTGACCATCGACTGCAAGCGGAAAAATTGATGAAAATTATCGAATTGTCCGAGCGAACGTTGAACTTGCCAGATGAGGAGATCGAGGTTGAATACCAAGGTGCTACCATTGGCAAATATCAATTGGCGTGGAATGGAACTTCTTTCGAATTGCTTTCGACAAGCACGGCATGTTTGGCTGAAGATAAGTGTGGAATTCCAACCGCGAAACAGAAGATTAGTTTATTGGAATTGTCTCCATCGACAAAAGCGACGTGCACACCTGGAGGAGGTTGTTGTTAAAGGAAAAGGTATGAATGAAAGATTAAGCCAATTTTCTCAGCAAATTATTCAACGTTTTGATGAGATTCCTGCGGATCGAAAATTACTACTCAACAAGTTAACTTCCTATATCCAAGGAAATCAAAACGTAGACAAGGAGTCCTTATTGATGTTCATCTGTACACACAATTCTAGAAGAAGTCATTTCGGACAAATTTTATGTGCGCTAGCAGCCGAATATTATCAGATTCCATCCATTCGCACATTCTCTGCTGGAACAGAAGTCACTGCCTTCCATCCAAATGCGATTTCAGCGCTACGTTCCATAGGAATGGACATAGAGACAACTGAAACGAGTGAAAACCCTCATTATGTCGTTCAACTGAATGCTGCGCGATCAGTGGATGCTTTTTCAAAACTCATCGAGGACAAAGTGAATCCAAAAGAGAATTTTGCTGCCATCATGACGTGCACGCATGCAGAGCAAAATTGTCCCTTCGTCGCAGGAGCGGATTTCCGAATCGGACTTCCTTTTGAGGATCCAAAAGCATTCGACGGCACAACTCAAGAAACGGAAATGTACTTGACGCGTGTGCATCAAATGGCCACTGAAATCTTTTATGTTTTTTCACAACTAAACAAATAAACCATGTCGACCCAAACGCCTGTTAAACGTCTTTCATTTCTAGATCGCTACCTCACATTGTGGATTTTCCTTGCCATGCTTGTTGGGGTTTTAATCGGAAACATTGTTCCAGATATGGATCAAAAATTGGATGCATTGTCTTATGGAACGACGAATATTCCACTAGCAATTGGACTCATCTTGATGATGTATCCACCTTTAACGAAGGTGCAGTTTTCTAAAATACCTCGCATTCTTTCAAAACCAAAGTTATTGTTGGTGTCCTTTTTCATCACATGGATTGTTGGTCCATTTCTGATGTTTTTATTAGCTGTACTTTTCTTGAAGGATTATCCAGAATACATGACTGGACTGATTATCATTGGACTGGCACCTTGTATCGCAATGGTCATTGTTTGGAATGAATTGGCGGATGGAAATCGCGAACTAGTTGCGGGATTGGTTGGAATCAATAGCTTGCTTCAAGTATTTTTCTTCTCATCCTACGCGTATTTTTATTTGGAAATTGTATTGCCCTACTTTGGTGTCAAAGGACTACATTTAAACATCTCGATGCTCGAAATTGCCCAAACTGTTGGCGTTTATTTGGGGATTCCTTTTGTCCTTGCGGTTCTAAGTAGATCATTACTCATCCAACAAAAAGGGGAGGAGTGGTTTACGAATCGGTTTATTCCTTTCGTTTCGCCAATTACTTTAATTTCTTTGTTGTTCACCATCATTGTGATGTTCAGTTTAAAAGGAAAAATGATGTTGTCTATTCCGCTGGATGTGTTGACTATCGCCATTCCACTTGTCATTTACTTCGCCGTTATGTTTGTTCTTATGTTTTTGACCGCACGATGGATGGGAGCTAGTTACGCGGATACAGCAGCACTGTCATTTACGGCATCTGGAAATAATTTCGAGTTGGCAATTGCCGTTTCCATTGGCGTGTTTGGACTTCATTCCGGTGAAGCATTTGCAGGAGTTGTTGGTCCATTGGTCGAAGTGCCAGCCTTGATTATTTTGGTGAAATTAGCGCAATTTTGGCGCAAGAAGTGGTTTACAAACCTTTCGTAATTTCTTGCCACAATCGATCCGAAGGAACGGGAGCTACAACGGAAATTTCTTCCTTGGAAGTTGGATGAGTGAATTTCAAGTAGCGTGCGTGCAAACAGATAGATCCATCCGGATTGGAACGTTTGGCTCCATATTTCACATCGCCTTTTATGATGCAGCCGATGGAACTTAATTGAACGCGAATTTGATGATGACGCCCGGTCTCTAAAGTGATTTCCAATAAATGGTAACGATCACCGGATGCCAACATGCGGTAGGATAGTATCGCTTCTTTTGAACCTGTTACACTTGAATTTACAGGATAACTTTTATTTTGAGCTTCATTCTTTTTTAAGTGATGAACGAGACGTCCATTTGTTTTTTCAGGTGCCGTTTCCACAATCGCCCAATAGATTTTATTGGTTTCTTTGTCCCTGAATTGTGCATTTAAGCGTTCCAAGGCTTTGCTTGTGCGTGCAAAAACCAATGCTCCACTTGTTGGACGATCCAAGCGATGAACCACACCACAAAAAACATTTCCTGGTTTTTGGTATTTTTCTTTCAAATACACTTTGATTTCATCGGGCATTGTTTGATCCCCCGTCTTATCTCCTTGAACAATCTCGGATGCCATTTTATTGATGACAATCACATGATTATCCTCGTGAAGTATGCGCTCTGAAATCATTCGGAAAGTAAATCTTTTTTAGAATCTTCTTCAAATGAATTGTTTCTGAACGCAGCAAATGCTGTAAAAATCAAAAAGAAAAATATGGTTAAAACCAACCACAAGGGAAACCTACCTATTCCCTCTCCATTTGCGTAAGAATGCAGTCCGACCAACATGAAGTTAACTCCGAAGAAGGTAAATAAGATGGCTGAATATCCCCAGAAGGACAAGACATTGAATAAGAATTTCCCGTTTAATTTCGGAATGAAACGCAAGTGAAGAATAACTGCATATACGAGTACTGAAACTAATGCCCATGTTTCCTTTGGATCCCAGCCCCAATAACGTCCCCAAGATTCATTGGCCCAAATTCCGCCAAGGAAAGTTCCAATAGTCAACATGAAGAGTCCAATGGTCATGGTCATCTCAGAAACATACGTTAATTCATTGATATTGATGGTGACAATTTCTTTGTTTTTCTCATTACGCACGACATAAAGAATCAAGTTCAGTAATCCTAAAATTGCTGCTAATCCAAGGAAGCCATAACTTCCAGTAATGATTGCTACGTGAATTTTTAACCAATAGGATTTCAATACAGGCACCAATGGAGTGATTTCAGGATCGAAAAGACTTAATTCCGTCACAAAGATCATTAAAGAAGCAAGAATGGCTGTTCCAGCGAGGATGACAATGTTTTTTCGTGTGAAGCTAAATCCAGCAATCATGGTTACCCAAGCGATGAAAACCACTGCTTCATATCCATTACTCCAAGGAGCGTGGCCAGAAATCACCCAACGCATTCCAAGTCCTGCGGCAAGGTAGAGGAATGTCACAATCAATAAACCAATAATGATGCGATTGCTCCATTTTTGAATTTTCGAAAAACGCGATGTTGCCGATTTAAAAATCCCAATAAAGGAAACAATCAAGAGCAAGAATCCAAGTGATAATAACAGTTGGTAGGAGTGTTTGAAGATCTCCATTTTATTGTAAGAAATTTCAATGCTCACGGCAGATTCCGTTGGTACGACATCCGAACTTACTTTTCGTTGGTGTGCTTTTACTTTTTTGAGGACACTTTCGGCTTTACTAAAATTGTGTTTTTTCGCTCCTTCATCCAAAAGTGAAATGTAGCTCAAAACTTGTAATGAAGCCGCTGTATCGACTTGAAATGGAATATACCAAGTATGATTCGCATCGCCTTTTTTAGGGACAACACGTAAGTATTTCCACATGATGACACCCTGAATTACTCCGAATTTTTCATTTAATTTAATGAGTTTTTTGTCGAATTCATTTCGTTGCGATTCCAAGCGTTGATGCGCAATTTTATATTCCTTTAACCATTTGAATTGTTGTGTTTTTTCATCCACAAGGTCCATGACACTTGCATATTCACCTAACTTCAATGGTGCACGTAAATTACTAGGTACTTGAACAATTTTTTGATTGATCCAGTATTGAGGATACATCTGAATACTCATGATCGTTTGCACCGCGTTGTATTCTTTATAGTGATTGGAACGATTGATTTTACGAAGCAATTGATCACATAAGGTATGCATTGGAGCGATACGTCCTTCGTAGTCCTGTACCAAAAGCGAAGCAAGTTTTTCCGAATGTTCTTCGGACATGACTCTGAATATTTTCGCGGCTGGATTTGCTCCATGCGCATGATCTTGTGCGTATGAAACCGTTTGAAATAAAAGAAGTCCAATCATTAAGCTTAATGCGTTTAAGCTTGCGCGTTTTGCTTTCAACTTCTTCATTTTATCATTTAATTCTCGGAAACGTCCAACGGGTGCAAACAAGGACATCAGCATGCCGATACTCATCAGGAGGTATCCGAAATACGTAATGTTTGTTCCCCACCAATCGTGGTTCACACTTAATATTGTTCCTTCTTCGTTCTGTGCCGTAGATGGATTGTCGAGGTCATATCCTGATTGGAAGAATCGATAACCATCGTAATCCATGACATTATTCATGAAAACGTGTTGATCCATTTTAACCTTTCTTTTCGCATCGATGAGGGTTAAATCACTCGAGAAGGATGAAGGCGACTCGCTTCCTGGGTATTTATCCAACTTGAAGTCCTTGCAAAATACTTGAAAGGGAATGGGCTTGCGGATAGAGCCATATTCCAATTGATACATGACGTTGTTCATGGCAAAACGTACCGGTGTTGGAATAGCACCGATTCCACCTTCAATTTGAATGACTTTACTTGCTTTTCCATCGCTCACACGAACAGTTAAATAGTCTGAACCCACATTTTTCTTACCAGATGGCATGAGCACTTTTTTCGCGTGATTCAATGCACGTTTGAAGACAAATTGTTTATCACCGCAATGGTATAACGTCGTTGTTTTGAATTCAACCCATGTATTTAACGGCACGTTCGTAAACATCGAGTCAGGAACATTTGCGCCACTTTCACGCGCTTTTCTCATTTCTGACATCGGTAAGTAAGTCAATGGAACAGCCGTTTTGATTTGTAAACTGTCTCCTTTTTTACGAACCTGCATTCCTGGTGATTTTGGTTCAGGACCAAAAGATAGTGGAACCATTCCCACCATGAAAAAGTCATTTTCCGCAAGATAATTAGAGGTCATTCCATCTGTGATTAACTCTAATGATGTTTCTTTAAACGCTGGACGAACGACTAATGAATCAATCATCTTCGATTGAAAATTCACGTAGCTGACATCAATGGTTTTGTTTTGAAATTCTGTTGAATAGGTGAAATCATTATCCGTAATTTCTGATAAATAACATGTGTGAGCCTCCGTTTTTGTTTTGCCAGTTGCTAAATCTTGCATGTGCACAAGTACATGAGGTACAGCCGTGTAGATGAAATCAGAGGATGTACCCTCTTTGATAACCATTTGTCCTTCGAAACTCACGTAACGGGTGATGGCCGCACCAAAAATGATCACTAAAAAGGACAAGTGAAACAACAATGTCGCAATTTTTTCGCGCTGAAACATCTTGTATTTAAAGATGTTAGAGATTAAATTCAGAGATAGGTATACAAGGAGGATTTCAAACCAAGTAGCATTGTAAATGATGATTTTTGCACTTTGAATGCCATAGATAGATTCAATGAATGTTGCGGCACCGATTCCAACTAGAAAAAGTAATAATCCAACGGTCATCAAGCGCATCGAAAAAAGGGAAGCAAGCAGTTTATTCAGCATATGCAAAAATTTAGTGCAAAAATACGACTTGTGCGTTTGATTCTTGATAGGAAAGAAGTATTCTTGTGAAATTAATTCATCATTCGAATAAAATGAAGCCTTTTATCCAATTAATTATCGTTTTTCTCCTGCAAGTAGCGTCGATTAGTGCTCAAAAAGAGCGTGTTGTTTCTTTGGTGAAGGTTGATCAAAAAGTTTCCATGGGAACGTTGGATAGTTATCAATTCCCATTTAAGGACACAACGAACAGGAACGTGTTGATTTGGTTGCCATCCAATTACAATCCACAAGTGAATTACGCGACCATTTACATGCACGACGGACAAATGCTTTTTGATGCGACGACAACTTGGAACAAAAAAGAATGGAGAGTCGAT
>CAIRMS010000093.1 GCA_903879765.1 uncultured Flavobacteriales bacterium | reverse complement strand
GCTGTATTGGAAACACCTGCAATGAATCTAGATATATATACAAGCGAATCATGCGCAATCAAATTAGGTACTTTTGGAACGATTAACCCTGCTAAACAAACAATTACAATTACAATTTCTACGAATAATGGATTAACATGGAGTAACTTAGCAACAAGAACCCCTGCTTCATCCTCATCGACGTCAATGACAGCTATAAGTTTGTCAACTTATTCAGGTTCACAGGTAAAATTAAGATTTGCTAATTTAGGAGGTGACGCCAACACAGGTGTTCGTTTTTTCGAAGCATACATAACCGGGACTTTAACCCCAACCTTATACACATGGACTGGAAACACTTCAACAGATTGGGCAACCGCTACTAACTGGAACCCGAACGGTGTTCCGGATGGCTCCATTAATATGACCATTCCAAATGTTTCAAATTCGCCTGTTCTTACCTCTTTAACGGTTGCATCGGGAAAAACACTTACCCTTCAAGCTGGAGCTAAATTAACCATGAGCGGTAACCTAACGAATGACGGAACTGTTAATATTGAGAGCGGGGCAACGTTGGTACAAACACCTACAGGTGTTGATGCGAATTCTGGTGCGGGTACTTACAGCATGAAGCAAGCGCTCACATCTGGAAGATACTGGTATTTAGGTAGTCCGATGGGAGGGGAATCAGGGTATTCTGAAGATTTACTTTTTGATCAACTTAGTGCTGGAGACATCTTAAAAAAACGAGATGAACCGAACGTTCAATGGTTGACTTTAGCAAATGGCTCCACTACGCCGATGAGAGCTGGTCGTGGTTATAACCTATATAAAAATGTAACTTCTGAATTGAATTTTACTGGAACAGGATCAGGTTTTAAATTTAACAATGGTGATATTACCACAGAAAATTTAACAAGTACAGGTGCGTCATACACAGGATACAACTTGGTATGTAATCCGTATCCCTCATACCTTGATTGGAATGCAGTGACAAAAACAAATATTGGCACGACCATGTGGTACCGAACAAATGATGGAAGTAACATGGTTTTTGGTACCGTGAATAATAACGTGGGAACAACCATTGGTGGAGTTGTCCTAACTCGATACATACCACCAATGCAAGCGTTTTGGGTGCTTGTGACAACACCAGGAACTCCAGCATCATTAACAATGAATAACAGTATGCGTTCACATTTTATTGCTGAAGGTTCAAGCACTGCAGGATTGAAATCGACTTTAACAGAGATGCCTTTCTTTTTACGTATGAATCTGGAGAAAGATGGGAAACGCGATCAGTTAATAATATACACGCATGAATTAGCCATCAACGGAATAGATGAGCGTGATGCATCAAAAATGATGTTGCCTGGTTATCCCCAACTATACACCATGGTGCAAGACGAAAAAACAGTCATAAATGCACTTACCACGAACAAAGAAAAACATGCATTGCCAATTGTAATGGAATTACCTACTTCTGGAAATTATCAAATAGAAATCGAAAACTTGGCAATGATAAGTGGTTGGGTTTGGTTAGAAGATAAGCAAGATGGAATTATTCAAGAATTACACGAAAATGATGTGTATACGTTTTCCTCAGATGCTGGAACCTTTGCGAATCGTTTTGTTGTACATTTTCATTTAAACGACCCGATTGTTCCGCCATCTCCTGTTATCGCAACAACGCTAAGTGACCTTAGTGAAGAATCGACTGTTTTCGCAGGAAATGATGGCGAATTACTGATATCCATTCAAGATATTTTGAATGTGGAGTCGAAAATAGTGATTCATGATGCAACAGGTAAATTAGTTTATTCTGGAGTTACCTCATCACCTGAAACGAATGTCAAATTGAAAGACGCGAAAGGAATTTATTATGTATCGATTCACTCACAGAATGCTGTTGAAGTGAAAAAAGTGTATATCAATTAAT
>CAIRMS010000092.1 GCA_903879765.1 uncultured Flavobacteriales bacterium | reverse complement strand
TATACACAAATGTGTACATATAGTAAATAACTTGAAGCCTTGATTATCATTGCTCACTACATCATTCTGGTGATTCATATCGTTATTGGTTGGTTCTTTTTGCAAACCAAATATTGGATTTGGAAAAACAATAGAGGAAAATTACCAACTCATTCAATCCTTCGACATGCTTCAGCTCTTCGAAAAACCTATACTCGTTGGGATTTCTAGAAAATCTATGATTCGTGAATTAACGCATGTAAACACCGAAAATTCCTTAAATGGTTCTACTGCTCTACATACCTTTTTATACACGAAAAATACACACGTTTTTCGTGTTCACGATGTCAAAGAAATGAATGAAGTGCGCACTTTGATGCAGGCTTGTCTGTAAATCTTTATGTAATTGAAACTTTTTTGCTTACTTTCGTATTATTGAATCAACTTTTCAAGCTTTATGAAATCATTTTTCCTCTTTGCTGCCTTGTGTTTTACGCAACTTATTGTTGCACAAGCACCAAGTGCAAACTTCACCATTTCGGATGAAGATTTAATCCTTTGTGAAGGCGACTGCATTTATGTCACAAACAACTCTACCGGTGGTGACCTCAGTTATTTATGGACCTTTCAAGGGGCAACTCCAGCAACTTATGTAGGTCAGAATCCTGGTCCGATTTGCTTTCCAGTTGCAAGTGGTTCCACTCCATTCTCTATTACATTAGTAGCGACAAATCTTTCAGGTGTAACGAGTACTTTAACACAATTTGTAACTGTTAATACAACACCATCTTTAAACCTAACACTTTCTGACACAACTGCCGGAGCCTACGTTGAAATAAATGATACAACGATTAATATGTATCAAAACGCATATTTGTATTCGGAAGGTACTCCAGCAGGTGGGAATTTATACTGGTATCCAAGTGGAATTGTTTCTGACAGTATTTTAGGTTGCGCACCTTGTATTGCCGGAGATTCATTAACTGTTAGTCCTTTCTTTACGACCAATTATGTTGCAACATATACTTTAAATGGTTGTTCTGTTTCAGATACAGTTCTAGTAACTGTAAACTTTGCAACACAAGTGAAAGTTGTTCTTCCAAATTCTTTCTCTCCAAATGGAGATGGTGAAAATGATTTTTTCCGTGTCTTAACCAATGTAGATGAAGACCAAAACTTCACAAATAATGCAAACAACGGGTTTCAAGAAGGAGGCGCTATTGCAGAAATGGATTTAAGGGTATACAACCGTTATGGTCAAATGGTATTTAGAACGACGAATCCTCACGAAGGATGGGACGGGACTTTCAAAGGGAAACCTTTAAATCCTGCAACCTACACGTATATTTTAAACTTCAGAACCATTGATGGTCGATCCGATGATCGTTCAGGAAATGTTACATTATTTAGATAATCCCTATGAAAAGAATTATCCTTTTTTCGGCAGCTGCTTTATGTTTTTTTCAAGCGAATGGCCAACAAGATAAAACGATTAGTGCTTGGTATCAATCACAAGTATTGTACAATCCAGCAGCTGTAGCTACTGGTGCTGAAGACTACAGTATTTTCACGAATTACCGTTCACAATGGTTAACTGTTCCTGAAGCTGGAATGAGAACCAACACTTTAAATGCGGAGTTTAAAATTCGTGATGGTGTCATGGGTAGAAATAGCTTTGGCGTTGGTATCGCTGCCATCAATGATCAAACTGGAGACGCGAGTTTAATGACTACAAGTGTTTCAATTCCGTTTAATTATACAGTGGCGTTAGACCGTAACAATAAATTCTCTGTCGGACTTTCTCCTGGATTCTACCAACAAAGTGTAAATCGTGGTTCCCAAACATGGGAAAACGAATGGAATGGGATTGGCTTCTTTACATCACCAAATACAGAATTAAGTTTAAACAGTTCTTACGCGACAATTGATTTAGGAACTGGCGTTTATTACCAACATACGACAAGAAATAAATCTACTTTTTACGCTGGTTACGCATTGAATCACTTAACACGCCAAAAAATCGCCTTTTCATTTGGTGGTGATAAAATGTATACAAACATGGTTGTTCAAGCAGGCGCTGACATTGTCACTAAAAGACGTGATGTTCATGTACAACCTAGTATGATTTATTTCCGTACTGGACCAACGTATAACTTTACGGCTGGAGTTTCATTTGAGCATACCATCAAAGAAGGTTCAGAAATCACGAACATCAATAAATCAAATAACATCACTTACGGAGTTTATTACCGTCACAACGATGCGATTATTGCAACCGTTGGAATGAAACTTAAATCGGTTAAATTTGGATTAGCATTTGATGCGAACTCTTCAAAATTAAATCAAGCGACAAGTAGTATCGGTGCTCTTGAAGTTTACTTCAAAACCATGCTTTCTTATAAAAAATCAAGCCACAGAGGTAAATTGAAATAAAGAAAATCTTAAATAGAGAAAAGTCCCTGACGCAATCGTTAGGGATTTTTTTTATCCAGAAATTCCGTGAGATTATGGACTCAATATTCGGTCAGTGAATCAATTCATTTGAACTGCGTATTCAAAAAAATGTACCAGACTACTCTGGTAGACGAGTTTTAAACGAAATGAATAAGACCAACTAACATAACTCAAAAAATGTAACATATTA
>CAIRMS010000091.1 GCA_903879765.1 uncultured Flavobacteriales bacterium | reverse complement strand
AGAATATGCAATGGGCAGCACCGTTGACCAACCTATGTTTGGTTATAACGGAAGACGGTACACGAAACTTTACCGACCATTTTCAAACTTGCGTTTTTTATACACAGGTGAAGTAACCGAAAGCTATGTTTTTGGATTTGACCAATTGCCCATTCGAGGCGATGTGCTATTCATCACTGGCGGAGAGAAAGACGTGTTGAGTTTGGTATCTCATGGTTTTCATGCCATTTGTTTTAACAGTGAAACTGCGCATATCCCCAAGAATCTAATCAGAGGACTTGGTTATCGTTTCAAACACATTACCCTACTCTACGATGTTGATGAAACAGGCAAAGCCTCTATGGAGAAGCTTACCAAAGATTTAAAGGAGTATCAACTAAAAAGTTTACTGCTACCACTATCAGGTGAGAAAACTGAAAAAGACATATCCGATTTCTTTCGCTTAAAGCATTCGGCAGATGATTTAATGATGCTGTTTCGGGAAATGCTCGATCAATTGTATGAAGACACGATTGCGGTAATGAAAAGCTGTGAAATTGATTTCGAGAATCCCCCAAAAGCACCTGAACCGCTGATTACTATTAACGATGTAACCATTGGAACACCCGGAAACATTGTCTGTGTTGCTGGTTCAGAAGGAAGTGGTAAAACGAATTATTTAGGTGGTATAATATCGGGAGCCATTAAACCAGGTGAGATAGAAATCGACACCCTAGGAACCACAATCAAAGAAAACATCCATAACCAAGCAGTATTGCTATACGACACAGAGCAGTCTGAATTCCAACTCTACAAAAATCTAACCTACATTGTTCGAAGATCTTCCCAAGAAAAGCCCCCTTCTTGGTTCAAGGCATTTTGCTTGGTTGGTATTTCAAGAAGTGAAAGGATGAATCTTATCCTGGAATCCATGGATCGTTTCTTTTACGAGCATGGAGGAATTCACTTGGTGGTCATTGACGGTATCGCAGACTTACTTGGAGCTGTGAACGATGAAGAAAGTTCTGTGAAGCTGGTTGAGGAACTTTTTCGAATGGCGGCCATTTACAATACAGTCATTATTTGTGTGTTGCACCTAGCGCCTTCGGGAATGAAACTTCGCGGTCATCTTGGTTCAGAAGTTCAGCGCAAGGCCGCAGGGATACTTTTAATTGAAAAGGACGACAACAACAATTGCAGCGTGGTGAAAGCTTTAAAAGTGAGAGATGGTTCACCTTTGGATGTGCCGATGATGCAATTCGGTTGGAGTAAAGCAGAAGGTCGACATGTTTACCTGGGTGAAAAGAGCAAAGAAGATTCTGAAATCCGAAAAACCAGCGAGCTCAAAGATGTAGCAACAGAAATTTTCAAGAACCGCGTTTACATCAGTAACCAAAACCTAATCAAAGCCATTATGGAAAGCATGGATGTAAAAGATAGAACAGCCCGATCCTACATAAAATTCATGAGAGAGAGCGAAATCATTGAGAAAAACCCCTCAAATGCATTGGAATACTGCCTAGTTTCCTCGCTTTTCTAAAGATATTCGGAGTATTTACTACGAAATTACCAGATTCAGCCCCCCTTTTCTGGTAAAAGTCCTACGGTTTTCCGTGGGACTTTGTATTTTATAAGTAAAATTAATTTTTAATGAATT
>CAIRMS010000090.1 GCA_903879765.1 uncultured Flavobacteriales bacterium | reverse complement strand
CCCAATAAAAAAACACTCCTAAATCGCGTTCATTACTTACAGCTGAATTCATTGCATCTGCACGATCCAAGGGCAATCGATTTTGAGAAGATTGCATATTTTCAAATCCATAAGGCACTTTACTTTGTCCAACTCTTAACCGAAATTCGTTTTCTTTATCAATTCCTAAGTCGAAATATGCATCTCTTAATTGCGCGAAATTTTGTGTGGTTGATGATGGCGCACTTGCGAAATCAGGTTGAATATAAAAATATACTCTTGGGTTAATTTGCCCATAAAAAATCACCCTCATTCGGCGCATAAAAAATCCATTTTCGCCACCCCAACTTTTATCACATTGCTCACATTCCAGGTCTTCATTTGTTTGAAGGAGACCATTGTAACGAACTTGAGCATAACCTCTAATGTTAATTGACTCAAACCACTTTTTTGATGCAGTTGCGGATTTCTTAACAGTGTCTTTTGACACTTGACTAAAGGACACATTTGTATTTAACAATAAGATTGCCAACACAATAACAATTAAACTATTTCTTTTCATGTTTATCAATTTGCCCGCAAAACTATATCATTAATATTGCCTTAACATTGGGTTCATATCAATTTAACTTTTAAATAATTTTCTTAACTTTTTGTTAACATTGAGCCAATTTTTACGGGCTTTTACCATTTCTAAAATTTCAAATTCCTTTCCGATATTTGGAAAATCCGAGAGATTTTAGTCTAAGACATTGAAACCAATGTTATGTTTACGTTATCAAACTCTGAGAATCTTTGTCTGCCCGTGACAAGGACCTACATTTGTCAAAAAAATTAATGTTATGGCTGGAATTTTAAGTTACTTTTTACCTAAAGACAAAGTGTTTTATTCGTTATTTGAGCAAGCAAGTGATAACCTAGAGGCTATTGCTAAAAAATTGGTTCAGGTAGTTCAAGAACCTGATTTCGGAAAGCGTGCTGCATACATTTCTGAGATGCAAGATATTGAACATCAAAATGATAATATCACACATCAAATTTTCATTGAACTTGGTAAAAACTTCATCACACCTTTTGACAGAGAAGATATTCACAGTTTAGCTTCTGCTTTGGATGATATCGCCGATTATATTTATGCATCCGGAAAGAAAATCAACTTTTATCAAATTGATCCGATTTCTGACCAAGGAATCCAAAAAACTGCTGAAGCTATTCTAGAGGCCGTTACAGCCGTAAAAGCAGCTGTGATGGAACTGCGTAATTTGAAAAATACACAAAAAATCATTGAGTGTGTGATCAAAATCAATAGCATTGAAAACAATGCAGATAACATTTTCGATATGAGCATTGAGAAATTATTCAATTCCGATGTTGACGCAAAAGAATTAATCAAACGTCGCGAATTGTATCAAGTAATGGAGACTGCAACTGACAAATGTGAAGATGCTGGAAACGTGATTGAATCTATCGTAGTAAAATACGCTTAATTATAACTAACTAGAACATACGTATGTTTACTCTATTAATTGTGGTGATTGCGATCGCCCTATTGTTCGACTTAGTAAATGGATTTCACGATGCAGCGAATTCTATTGCTACAGTAGTTTCAACGAAAGTATTAACTCCATTTCAAGCAGTAGTCTGGGCAGCAGCCTTTAACATTATTGCCTTTTGGGTATTTGATATGAGTGTCGGAAACACAGTAGCAAAAACGGTAGATAGCAACGCCATTGACCTTTGGGTAATCTTAGCTGGACTTCTTGCAGCAACATTTTGGAATCTATTGACGTGGTGGTTGGGAATTCCATCCTCATCTTCTCATACTTTAATTGGTGGATTCGCTGGTGCTGCTGTTGCTCACGCTGGATTCAGCGTAATCGATTCTGCAGAAATTCTTAAAGTTGTTTTATTTATATTCCTTGCGCCGATTATCGGTGGATTTATTGCCTACTTGATTGCTGTAGTAACCATCAGTCGTTCCTTCTGGAAAAAAATGTTGGTCATTCTAGCATTGTCCGGAGTAACGATTATGGTCATGGAATATATGATCGAATACATCGATATGAAACCAATTATGCTGTACATTGTGATTGGGATGATTAGTATTTTCATTCTTGTGTACATTTGGTTTGAATTGGTTCATGGCAAAAAACCATCTGCGATGAAGGAAGCCAATATGCATAAGAAATTGCAATTACTTTCTTCTGCAGCCTTCTCTTTAGGACACGGTGGAGCTGACTCTCAAAAAGTAATGGGTATTATTTGCGCTGCCTTACTTGTTTATGGTAACATGGGGCGTGAAAAGAAATTAGATCACGCTATTCCAAAAAACCTTCAGATAACGGAATTGATGCAAATCGAATACCATAACGATGAAGACAAACTGGAGAAATTCAAACCAGAAGTTGCTCAGATTGACAGTGCCATTTATTTCGTAGAACACAAAGAGATTGTTGATGCCTCAACAGGCAACGTTGTTTACGACAAAGATGGAAAAGTTACCAACGCATATGCGAAAGCAACAATCCCTAGTTACAAAGAGATTGACGATGCTTTAGGAAAAATCGAAGTATACACTTTAGGTGATGCTTTGTGTGATGCAAAAACAAACGATACTGTTTTCACCGATAAAACCCTCAATACTCGCTATGCTTATGCAGGTATTTTCGGAAACTATGTAGATGAAAAATCAGGTGAATTAAAAGAAGGATTTAAGATTAAAACAAAAGTTCATTCAGACACAATGCCATTTTGGATTGCGTTTGGTTGTTACTTAATGATCGGACTTGGGACCTTAATGGGTGGATGGAAGATCGTTAAAACGATGGGAACTAAGATTACGAAGGTCACACCGTTGGAAGGTGTTTGTGCCGAAACCGCAGGGGCATTGACCCTGTTTACCGTATCTCAGTTTGGAATCCCTGTTTCAACGACACACACCATTACTGGTTCAATTATTGGGGTTGGTGCAACAAAACGACTTAGTGCAGTGCGCTGGGGAGTAACCATTAACCTACTTTGGGCGTGGATATTAACCATTCCTGTCAGTGCTGGATTAGCAGCAATTTTTTACTATCTGATTGTTTGGTTGCGATAAGCACTTCAAAACAACCTTTTTAAAGCCGTCAGTTGACGGCTTTTTTGTTTTCATTAACTTTTTGATTTGAGTTAAAATTATATTAACTTTATCCCGAATCATTATAAAATAATCAACTATGAGAAAATTATTACTTACTATTAGTGCTGTAGCATTGACCTTTATGTCAAATGCTCAAGTGATTGTAGCGGGCGTTTCTCCGCAGCCAATTGTTGCCAATTATACATTTACTTGGGCAGACCCAGCAAGTGGATGGACAACTCCAGATTTCAATATTCCGGGAACATTCGTTCAAGATACCTTGATGTTGGTAGACGATGGAAGTCAAGGCACAAATGCACAAGGGCATCCAATCGCTCAAGAAGGATGTAATCCGCTTATCAACAACCTTACAGGTAAGATTGCTGTAATTTACCGAAACACATGTGAATTCGGAATGAAAGCATTGAATGCTCAAAATGCAGGAGCTGTTGCAGTCATCGTTATTAACCGTGATCCTGAAGTAATCGCAATGGGAGCTGGTGCAAGTGGTGCATCTGTAACGATTCCGGTTGTAATGATCCAAAATTCTGACGGTGATGCGATCGTGAACCAAATGGCTAGCGGTGCTGTCGTTATGTTCCTCGGAAACAAAACAGGATTGTATGCAAATGATGGAGGTATTGCTTCCAAAGCAGCATTGCTTCCAAAACAAGCAATCGTTCCAGCCCTTATCGCTCAAAATGGCACAGAATTTAATTTTGATTTAGGAGCTCGCGTTTACAATTATGGAAACCAGCCGCAAGCAACTGTTTCATTAAATGCTAAAATCACGAATCCTTCTGGAGCAACTGTTTATGACAATACAGTGAGTGGATTATCTATCCCTGCTGGTGACAGTACAGATGTTTATCCTGGTGGAGCTTCTACCTTACCTCAATTCTCTTTGGCAACTTACCCAACTGGAACGTACACAGTGACGTATACAGTAGGATTAGGAATTGCTGATGAATACGATGCGGATAACATTTTAACATCTACGTTTACAATTTCAGATTCAATGTATTCATATGCGCAAGCGGATGCTACAACTGGATTGCCTTCAGGTGGTAATTACTACCGTCCTGGTACAAACAACCAAACATTCTCGGTATGTTCTGTGATTAATGATCCAAATGCTAGCCGTATGAGTGTTGAAGGAATTTACTTCGCTGCAACAACAAGTACAGCATCAGCTGTTTTATTAACAGGTGAAGAAATGGCATTATACCTTTACAAATGGGAAGATGCTTTCGCTGACTTAAATGATGCGAATTTAGCATTCACTACTTTAACGGAAGTTGCTTCTGGATTCTATTACTACCCTGGAGACTTACAAGGTGAAACAGTATACGGCGCGTTTACGGCTCCTGCTAACCTAGAAGATAACCAACGTTATTTGGCTTGTGTTCAAACAGTAAACTTAAGTTTATACATTGGACATGAGAACAAAACGGACTACACTTGGAACGAAGCTTACTACTTGCAACCAATGAGTCCTAACGAAAGTGATGGAACTTACTTTGCCGTTGGTTTTGGTTCAGACGTGCCTAGCTCAATTGCTATGAAAGTTTCTTCTCCGGCTGGTATCAATGACCTTAATACGGTAGAAGGAATGGCTTATCCTAACCCTGCAACTGACTTAGTAACTATTTCCATCGAAGGAGAAGGAGTTGCTGACTTAACAGTAACTGATATTGCTGGAAGAGTTGCTTTGACAAATCAAGTTACATTGACTGCTGGTCAAGCTGAATTGAACATCGCAAACCTTGAAGCAGGTGTTTATATTTTCAACGTAGTACTTGAAAATGGTAAAACAGCACAATTCAATGTTGTGAAAAAATAATTCGATTTTCGAATCAGGAAAAGGGTCGCTCGTCGACCCTTTTTTTTGTGCTTTACTTTTTGAAAAGGGGAAATGCTCTAAACATGCCCAAGCTTTTATTATCTTTGTCCTGATGAAAAAAGCAACATACACGGTAACCGCAGCTTTGCCCTACGCGAATGGACCATTACACCTTGGACACGTCGCAGGAGTTTACCTTCCAGCAGATATTTTTGTTCGTTTCCTTCGCATGAATGAGCACGATGTCGTTTTTATTTGCGGTAGCGATGAACATGGTGCAGCAATTACACTCCGTGCCAAAAAAGATGGCCTTACACCAAAAGATATCGTTGATAAATACCACGGAATCATCAAAGATGCATTTGAAAAGTTCGACATTTCATTCGACATTTTTCACCGCACTTCTAGTGAATTACACCACGAAACATCCGCTGATTTTTTCAAAAAATTACATGAGCAAGGAAAGTTTATTGAAGAAACATCAGAACAATACTTTGACGAAGAATACCAACAATTTTTAGCGGATCGCTACATCACTGGAGATTGTCCGAAATGTCAAAGTACAGGCGCATACGGAGATCAGTGTGAAAAATGTGGCAGTGACTTAAGTCCGACAGATTTAATCAATCCAAAATCTACATTAAGCGGAAAAACGCCTATTCTTAAATCTACTTCGCATTGGTACTTACCTATGGACCAACACGAAGCATGGTTGAAAGAATGGATTCAAAACGGAATATTAGACGGCGTTCAACAGCACGATCCAAAGTTGTGGAGAAACCAAGTGATTGGTCAATGCATGTCTTGGATCAATGGTGGACTTAGACCTCGTGCCATGACACGCGATTTGGATTGGGGAGTAAAAGTTCCACTTCCAAATGCCGATGGAAAAGTATTGTATGTTTGGTTGGATGCACCAATCGGCTACATTTCAGCGACAAAACAATGGGCACTTGACAATGGAAAAGACTGGCGTAACTATTGGACAAAAGCAGAAGCTAGAGATCGTAAACTCGTTCATTTCATTGGGAAAGACAACATCGTATTCCATGCGATTATCTTTCCAATCTTATTAAAAGACCACGGTGATTTCATTCTTCCGGACAATGTTCCAGCCTACGAATTCTTGAATTTAGAAGGAGATAAATTCTCAACTTCTCGCAATTGGGCGGTTTGGTTGCATGAGTATTTAGAAGCCTATCCAGATAAGATTGATGAATTAAAATACGTGTTGAGTGCGATTGCACCAGAAAGCAAGGACTCCGAATTTACGTGGAAAGAATTTCAAACCCGTGTCAATTCAGAATTAGCAGACATCTATGGGAATTTCGTGAATAGAACCTTGGTATTGACGCAAAAATACTACGAAGGAATCGTTCCGAGTCCACTTGCCTTTAGTGCAGAAGATCAGGCGGTATTCGACGCCATTGAGCAAGCTCCAAGACGTATTGCTGAATTAATGTATGCGTACAAAATTCGTGAAGCTCAAACAGAGCTGATGCAAATTGCGCGCATTGGAAATAAATATTTGGCGGACCAAGAACCTTGGAAAGTCATTAAAACGGATCCGGAACGCGTTCAGACCATTCTTTATGTTGCCTTACAGATTACTGCAAACCTACAAATAGCTACACAGATCTTCTTACCAGCAACGGCACAGAAATTAGGAAAGATGTTGAATGCGGAGAGCCTTTCATGGTCCTCGTTTGGTAGTTCAACCTTATTAGCTGCCGGACACCAAATCGGCGAGGCGCACATATTATTTACAAAAATTGAAGACGAGCTTGTACAGTCAGAAGTAGAAAAACTACAAGCGAGCAATCAACTTAAATCACCTTATCCAGCTATGAAAGACCTCATCAACTTCGACGATTTTAGTAAAATGGACCTGCGCATGGGGAAGATCCTTGAAGCAGAAAAAGTAGAAAATGCGGATAAACTTTTAAAGTTGAAAGTCCATACAGGAATTGACGAACGGACGATTGTTTCGGGAATTGCGGCACATTACGCACCAGAGGAAATCATTGGGAAAACCGTTTTAGTACTCTTAAATTTAGCGCCGCGCAAAATCCGCGGAATCGAATCTCAAGGAATGATTTTAATGGCGGAGAATGCTGAAGGATCCTTAAGTTTCTTGGCTTCTGAAAAAGAATTTGGAGAAGGTCCAACAGTTGCTTAATAAAATTTGTTGCGAATCACAATAAATGTCGTATCTTTGTACTCGCAATGAACGCTAAACGTAGCAAAAATGAGTTGCAACTTCAGTTCACCAAAACTGAATAAATAGCATAAGATAGCAATAACTAAAGATATATTGCGGGGTGGAGTCCGCCGCGGCGGAGTAGCTCGTCGGGGATCAAACCCAAAATTGAAATAATGAAGCAATAACTAAAGATATATTGCGGGGTGGAGCAGTTGGTAGCTCGTCGGGCTCATAACCCGAAGGCCATCGGTTCGAGTCCGGTCCCCGCTACTCAGAAAAGCCAGTCAGAAATGACTGGCTTTTTTATTGGATAAAACTGAATCAAGCTT
>CAIRMS010000089.1 GCA_903879765.1 uncultured Flavobacteriales bacterium | reverse complement strand
CCATTCATCTGATTAGTTAACGAACTCAAGCAAAAACATGTCTGATTTGACAGTTACTTCCTTAACAGATTTGAATTCAAATCCTGTTATCCAACAGATGTCCAACATGGGACACGAACAAATCCTATTTTGTAATGATCATGCTACTGGCTTAAAAGCAATCATCGCTGTACACAACACTGTTTTGGGTCCTGCCTTGGGTGGAACGCGCATGTGGATGTACAACAATGAAATGGAAGCATTGAATGACGTTTTGCGTCTTTCTAGAGGAATGACTTACAAAAATGCTATTTCAGGATTGAATCTAGGTGGTGGTAAAGCAGTGATTATTGGGGATTCAAAAACCCAAAAATCTGAAGCGCTTTTCCGTCGTTTTGGTCAATTCGTGAATGGCCTTGCTGGAAAATACATTACCGCAGAAGATGTAGGGATTTCTCCATCTGATATGCAGTGGGTAAGTGAAGAAACAAATTATGTTGTTGGTTTACCAGGTAAAAGTGGTGATCCATCTCCAGTAACTGCTTTCGGTGTTTACATGGGGATGAAAGCGGCTGCGAAAATGCAATATGGTAGTGACGATCTTAGCGGTAAAACAATTGCTGTTCAAGGTGTTGGTCACGTTGGAGAATACTTAGTTTCACATTTAGCGAAAGAAAACGCAAATGTATTCATTACAGACATCAATCAAGAAGCCTTGAAACGCGTTTCGGAGAAATATGGAGCAACGATTGTTGAGCCGGAGGCAATTTATGATGTGAAAATGGACATTTATGCTCCTTGTGCACTTGGTGCAACGGTAAACGATGATACTTTAGCACGTCTTTCTTGCTCTGTTATTGCAGGTGCTGCAAACAACCAATTGAAGGATGAGAAAATACACGGATTAGAAGTAATGAAACGAGGAATCGTATACGCTCCTGATTTTGCCATCAATGCGGGTGGCGTCATTAATTGTTTCTCGGAAGTAGAAGGATTAACCCTTGACTGGGCTCATCAAAAAGCAGAAGAAATTTACGGAACGATCTACAATATTGTGAAACGTTCACAAGACGAAGGTGTTCCGACGTATCAGATTGCGAATAAAATGGCTGAAGAACGTGTTCAGTCCAAAGGAAGTTTGAATCTGTAAAAAACAATAATGCTTAATAGAAGACACTTACGAATTAAAGTACTCCAAATTCTTTACGCTTTCTTTCAAAGCGAAGAAGAAAGTATCCTAAAAGCTGAAAAGGAATTGCTTTCGGCTGTGGAACGAATGTATGACATGTACTTATTCATGATTATGACCCTTCCAGAGTTGAAACGCGCTGCGCAAAATCGCATGGAAGAGCATAAAAAGAAAATGCGTCCGACCGAAGAGGATTTAAATCCAAACATGAAGTTTGTCAACAATAAGTTGATTGAAGCGATCGAAACATCTTATGAACTGACCAAACTAAGCGAAATTCGCAAGGTTAATTGGTTAGGCGCGGAGAGTCAGGAGATCTTTAGGAAAGTATTTTTGGTGATTTTGGAATCAGAGGTGTACTTTGAACACATGAACAATGATTCGGAAGGAATGGAGGAAGATATGGCTTTTGCTTTGCAATTGTTTAAAGCAGAAATCGCTAACTCTGATTTGATTCAATATTTCTTTGATGAGAAAAGTATTTATTGGGCCGACGATTTAGATTTGTGTTGCTCAATGGCAATGAAAACCATGAAATCTTGGGCCGAAGGAAAGTCATTTGAAGTGCTTCCACTTTACAAAGAAAACGACGACGAAAAAGAGTTTATCGTAAACCT
>CAIRMS010000088.1 GCA_903879765.1 uncultured Flavobacteriales bacterium | reverse complement strand
TTTAATCATCAACTCCTTCGCCAAACTGCGGATCCTTAAGTTTAATTGAACAAATATGACAAAAATGAGATTTAAACACGTATTCTACTTCATGGTAGTGATGCTACTCGCATATAGTTGCCAAAAGGAAAAATTAACGGACCCGAATGATGAATTAGTCGGTGAATGGGTTTTAGTAAAAACATTTTCCGCAGGGATTGGATTTGACACCTCCGATGAGTTAAAAACAACGAGGTGGAAAATACAATCAGATGGTAAGTTGAAAATGTATAAACATGGCATCAAGCAAAATACAGAGTCGTGGCAGCATGCGGTTAAAATTTTCTACGGACCGTTTATTGACTCAACCCAAACGTTCGAAATGGACACTTTACAAGCAATCTCAATCAGCAACCATTCAACGAGTCCATTTTGGATAAATGGGGATACATTGAAAATTTATAAATCTTATGTCGATGGAATAGATTTGTATTTCAAAAGAAAAAAATAATGAATCATTAGACAATTTTGACGAAACGAAAAAAATTACTTAAATGAATCCTTCAGACTTTTTCCGAACCCTGTCAGAGCATAAAAATTTCACCGTGATTAAACGACAGTTTACTATTTTATTTTAACGAGATAACCAACAATGAAACAATTATTCACCCTTTTGACTTTGCTTTTTCTGACTTCAACAAGCCAGACTTTCGAGTGTGACTGTGAAGCGAAAGGTCATTTATTATGACAATGAAAACAAACCTAATCAAAACCCTTTTTCCACTACTTCTAATCATTACGTTGACTAATTGTGCGACGCAAAGAACGACGAGCACCATTGTTGGTGGAAATTACAACGAAAGTATAAACGCGACAAATTATTTTGTTTTGCCATACGGCTCCGTGACACTTCCAGGGAAATGGGAAAAGAAGAACTTTAATTCAATTAGCAACCAACAGTTCTTTAGAAATCAAGATTCTGTCATTGTCGCGATTGCATTTGGGCGCTTCGATAAATATGAATTTAATGTAGATGGATCACAGAAAGGACATGATTTTGTGAAAGCCTATTATGAATGGGATTCAAACTATTTTATTGAATCTCACGGATTGAAAAGACAAGTTATTGAAGAAGATAGTACAAATCATTTCATGGTATACCGGATTTTTGGTCAAATCGAAAAGGGGAAATTTGACACCTACTTTTTAATTGCTGAGAAAAATGGTAACATCAGTAATTTCTCCATTTCAAGTACGGATAAATGGAATGAAAGTGAAAAGTGCACTTTTTTAAAGAAGTTATATTTGACCGAAAAATAATACCACGGAACCATGATCAAGTACTTCCATCGTTTCACCAACTGTTTAATTCTTGGTTTAATTATTTCTGGATGTAACACAACGAACAAAAAGTCAGACACGTTTGACTACATCAGCATAGCCTCTTCTCCCTGTTACGGAAGGTGTCCAAGTTATCAGCTCGAATTACGTAACGATGGATTTTTCACCTTTCATGGTTCGAGTTACTGTCAGAAAATCGGATCATTTAAAGGGAAATTAACCAACGAGGAGATGAGCGAAATAGAAAGGTATTTTTCACATTTAACATTTAAAAAAGACTCGACAATTTTTCCCACACCGATGGACCTCAACACAGCGGTGGTTCAGCTCAAAATACATGGACATTCCTATTATTTCTTTGGTTGTCCAATCTTGTTTCCAAACAACTTAAAAAAGATCGAGAAGGAATTATTTACCCTTGCTGAAACATCGAAACTTGAAAAGACAAATAAAATCCTGAAGTTTAAAGCCAACTTACCTAAACCATTCATGAGACCAATGATTCATTTTCTACCGCCAATCGAGGAGGAATAAACGGTTACTCCAAACCTAAATTGCATTTCAAACAAACAATTGCTCAATCGTTTTCATCGCTAAAAATAGCTTGCCACTGTCCGGTAATTTTTGAAAACCATAACTAAGATAAAACTCCTCCGCATTGACATCGATTGGATCAACAACTACTGCAATTGAACCGATTTTTTTTGATGCCAGATAACTGCGGTATAGCGCTTCAATGAGTAATTTTCCACCAAATCCTTTTCCGTGAAACGAGGCGTCGACAGCTAATCGACCCAAAAGTGTTGTTGGAATGGTGTGATATGATTTTGGATATTTATTTTGCCATTCAATAGGTACGAATTCCCTTGAAATGCTTGAATTGGATAAGGTGTAAAACCCAATCACCTTGTTGGAGGAAACTACATCCGTGCAGACAAAACAAGCCGCAAGTCTTTTCTTCACGTCTTGACTGGCTTGAAGCATCAAATATTGATCCAACAAACTATTTCCACACTGGAAATCTGACCTCACATGCGACGCATGAAGATTCTCTGTGAGAAACCCCATCGCTTACAAATCAGCTTTAAAGGATTGCGCCGCAGCTTTCAGTTTTTCATTCGGCGCCGGTGCATTAAAAACGGTATCGAAGAATAATTCAGCATCGCGCTTCGATGAAAGAATGGATTCCTGCGCCTGAATAATCTCTTCTGCCTGTTTGACCGCTGAACGGATGACAAAATCTGTTAAACTTCGGTAGCCACCTATTGCGGCAGCTCTCTCAAAAAATGACTTTTCATCTTGTGTCAAACGTGCTTCAAACCTAGTTTTCCCTGAAATTTTATTACTTATTGCCATGATTTTCGAGTTTAATAATCAAAAGTACGGTATTTTACCGTACAATAATACAATTTAGGTTCAATTGATTAAAAATTGTGAACAAATAAGTGAACGTTAAAAAATAGAAATTATTGAAAACAAAATGTAGTAACTTTATTTCGTCTGAGAGCTTCTAATAACTTAATGCCAAAATGTCATTCTAAAAAACTTGGAACACAAATTGACAGATAACAGTAAATAAACAACAAAAACAACGATTATGAAACCGATTTACATTGTATTAGCGAGTATTGGAGCTATTATTCTTTTCTCTTTTTTAGGCTACAGAAGCCTTTTTAACAATGCCGTTGGCTACCAAGAAACGGTGGACGAAAAATGGTCAAACGTGCAATCAGCGTATCAACGTCGTGCGGATTTGATTCCTGCATTGGTGAAACAAGTGAAGGCTGGATCGAAAAACGAACGCGAAATCCTGACACAAGTAACGCAAGCAAGAGCCGGAATCGTGAATGCAAAAACACCAAACGATTTGGAGTTGATGGGTAAAAAAATCAACACTGCCATTAACTTGGCGTATGAAGCGTATCCAGAATTGACCTCGACGAAATTGTTCGTGGACTTCGGTCGCGCTGTGGAAGGATCTGAAAACCGAATCAACTACGCACGTGACGAATACAACGGTTCCGTGAAAACGTACAATACGCACATCCGTAGCTTCTTCGCAAGCATGTTATTGAACCGCGAAGAATTCGGTAAGAAAGAAGGATTCAAAGCGAATGCAGGAAGTCAAAACGCACCTGATTTCGAATTGGAATGATCAACAAAGAAGAAAACGACCTAATCGTTGCAGCGATTCAAACAGCTGAACAACAAACTTCTGGTGAAATCCGTGTGCACATCGATAAAAAATGCAGCTCGGATCCAGTGAAACGCGCTGTTCAAGTATTTGAAAAGTTAGGCATGCACAACACTGCCTTACGAAATGGCGTACTCATTTACGTATCCTTTAGCGATCGAAAATTAGCCATCATTGGCGATCAAGGAATCGACGCTGTTGTTCCTGTAGATTTCTGGGTAAGTACCAAGGATCAAATGATTCACTACTTTAAAGAAAATCGTTTTGCTGATGGAATTATCGCAGCCATCACAGAAGCGGGAATGCAACTCAAATCCTTTTTTCCCTACATGAAAAACGACGAAAACGAATTATCCAACGAAATAAGTACGGAAGCATGAGAAAAATAATTAGCCTTTTCCTTGTTTGCTTTACTGCCCTTTTCGCTTGGAGTCAAGTTCCTGACGCCCCTAACCCACCTCGATTCTTCAACAACTTTTCCCAAACAGGAATTATCAGTGAGGAACAAGGAGCGGAATTGGAAGCGATGTTGGACCAATTTGAACAAGAAACCAGCAACGAAATCACTGTAGTCATTGTGGATGACATCAATGGCGACGAAGCTTGGCACTATGCATCCGAACTGGGAGAAAAATGGGGTGTTGGAAAAGCGGACAAAGACAACGGAATCGTGATTCTTGTCAAACCAACCGAAGAAAAAGGCGGACATCAAGTGTTTATCTCTCCAGGACGTGGATTGGAAGGAGCCGTAACAGATATTTCTTGTGGTGAAATCGTAGACAACGAGCTGATCCCAAATTTCAAAAAAGGAGATTACTTCACTGGGATTAAAAAAGCGATTGTCGTTTTAGCGAAAATGGCTAAAGGTGAAATCAATGAAAAGTCTTACCGAAAAGCCAATCACAAAAACGACCTCGTAAGTTCCATTTTTGGATTCCTTCTCATTCTAGTCATTGTTATTCTGCTCATCCGCAAAGGTGGACGTGGTGGCAATGGAACAACATTCGGAAGCGCTGGATTCTTCGTTGGAGGATTCGGTGCTGGTGGTGGCTTTGGCGGAGGAAGCTCCGGCGGTGGCGGATTCGGTGGATTCGGTGGCGGTAGTTTCGGCGGAGGTGGTTCCGGTGGAAGTTGGTAATTAAAATTGATATGATGAAATTAAAAAGTTTACTTGTCCTTGTTCTATTTGCTCAATGCACATTTGCACAAAAGACCTACAAAATAGCATTCTACAATACCGAAAACCTATTCGATACCATCGATGGACCAAATGATGACGCAGAGTTTTTGCCAACGTCTAAATCACAATGGAACGGAACACGCTACAACGAAAAACTGACGCACATTCGTCAAGTGATGAACGACTTAAACCGTCCGATGGTAGTTGGTTTCAGTGAAATTGAAAACAAAAGCGTACTTACGGACTTAATCAAAGAAGGCTACAGCAATTACGGTATCGTTCATTACGAGAGTCCTGACTTGCGCGGAATTGACGTCGGAATGATCTACGACAAGAAACTCTTGAGCTTAAAAGAATCTGGGAAAATCCGTTTTGTCCTTCCAGGCGATACCACTCCCCTCACCCGTGACATCGTTTGGGCGAAATTCAAATGCAACAAAGAAAACATCTACGTGATGGTCAATCACTGGCCGAGCAGACGTTCTGGAACAGATACAAGTGAACCGAAACGCATCAAAGCAGCGGAAGCTGGCGCACAGTTCATTGATTCGATCATGAAAATCAATCCATCTGCGAAAATCGTTTACTTGGGAGATTTAAATGATCATCCGCAGGACAAAGCTCCTCAAATCATCCAACAACGCTTGATTCCGGCGATTACAGCAGCTTCTGGTGAATTCGGAGGATCTTACAACTACAAAGAAGAATGGGGCGTTCTGGATCATATTTATGTTTCCAAAGGAATGTCAACAGGAACCGTTCGCATGAAAGAAAATTCTGGTAAAATCTCCTCTTTCCCTTATTTAATCACCGAATATAAAGGAAATAAAGTTCCTTTCAGAACCTATGCTGGCGATAAATTTCTAGGTGGATACAGCGATCACTTACCAGTGTCAATCGAGATTTTAGTTCCGTAATTTTTCTCCATTCCCTTGAATTGATAGGGAAGTTTTTCCTTGTACAGGAATTTCTTTTGAATGGATTCAAACGGACGATACACGTAGTAAACGTAATTGTTGTGCACGCGGATTTTATCCACGTACCGGAACGTTAACTTCACTTTTTCGCTAATCTCTCCTGTTTTCACGTTTACGAGTC
>CAIRMS010000087.1 GCA_903879765.1 uncultured Flavobacteriales bacterium | reverse complement strand
CTCCCTTCACAAGTGAAAGTTGAGTTAAAAAAGAAATAATTTTGCAACTCAATAAAAATCAATATTATCATTAAGCCCTAATGACTATTGTAATTAGAAAACCCTAGGATGTATATATGTTCTAGGGTTTTTGCTTTTATAAACTTTTTGGCCATTTTTTGAAGGGGGGACGGAAGGGGGGACGGATTTCCAAAAAATAAGTCGAAATATATTTACCCTAACTTTGTTGCATTGTTGCGTTCCTCCAAGCGGATGTGGTTCTTATCTCCAGAAACTTCTAGTGTGCGCTTGTTCGAATGTGCCACTGCAACCGATTTTCCATCTTGGATTTGAAACGAACGTCCGCCATCGTTGGGAAAAGATCCTTCAGTGAAGGATGCCCACCATTCTTTCGAACGATACTCCGCGCAGTAGAACAGAAACATGGGAACGCCGAACATTTCTTTTCGGGAAATCCAGGCATTGAATAATTTGTCCTGCCAAATCAAGTGAAAGTGCTTGTAAAAATCACCTTCGGTTTTCCAACTCATGGAACTTTCTTTGGGACCGATGCTCAACTCAAAAGCTTCATTCGGCGTATCGGTGAATAATTCTGCAAATCGATCCGTATCGGAAATAGTGAGGAATTGTATTTCTATGAGCGTATGCATGGCAACTAATCTTCTTTCGTTTTTGTCATGGTTAATTCATCGTTTTCTATCACCCAATCTGTGTTGCTGCGATATTCGAACCAAGATTCATATACGTGTCGCATTGGCTGGAAAAAGAAGTTTGTTCCTATTAATACCAAAATCAAAAAAGGTAACCAAGAAAAGTGAATTTATTTATAAACAGCCATTATACCTCCCTAACAAAAATCGAATGTTAAAGCCGCATCGTCAGAATGCGTAAGCAACTCTTGTAGTTCTTCCACCGATAACTTTGCTGCATTTCTAAAGGTAAATTTCCATCCGATTAATCCGGAGATTTTAGCCATGTCTAACAATTCTAGAAAGGTGTAGTCTTCCACGTTTAACATTAAATGAAAGGACTTTCCAGCTTTGCTTAAGTCTTTGATGTCTTGAAGTGATTTTTTCATCTACAATTGAGTTTTAGTGAATTTAAATGGTCTTAATACAACAAGAATAATTGACTAAAATAATCGCGTTGATTTTTAGGAATGTTTACCATTACTGCTTCTCCATCACTATAGAAGAAAAGCTCCTTCAGTTTACTAGTCTTCAGCATGTCTATTTGCTTTTGGCTAAACCAACGAAAATAGGAAACACCATCACAGTTAAAATCATTCCAACTATTCAATTCTATTTTCTCACCGTTTTCTAGATTGATTTGAAATACGGCACCTTCCGCCACACAACTTAAACTGGTTTTCAAAATGATACTTTTATCATTCTGCGGAGTAAATTCAATGAAATCTTCCTCTCCTCCTTGTCCACTCAAGGTGCGGTTAATAAATCCAGCTTCAAACTGAAGTTTCGGTAATTTAATTTTATCCGCAATATCCACTACTTTCTCTCCCTGCAAATAAAAGGATTGAATGGATTCTCCTTCTAATTCATTGCCATAAGCGTTTTTAGCGATGTATTTAATTTCTGAAATTACTTGGATGATGTCCTCCATCTTTTTATTGTTCTCAACATCCACCAATGAGTCTTCTTTGATAATGCTTAGCTCCATTGATTTTGGAAGGTAACTTAAAGGGTAGTTCAATCCGTTTTTTGTTAATTCAGAGGCTTCAATCATAATCTTATCCAACAATTTCTTCGATTTTATTAGTTCTTTACATCCTACGCATTCATACGAAACCGAATCTTTTTCACCTTTGCCATTTTCAAGGACTACATTTCCTTGATTCGTGATCTCTTCGATAGTTTTCGGTGATTCCCCACAAGCATTAAACAACAAGACAATGGAAAGAACCGGAATAAAAGTTAGTTTGTGCATATTCATCTTCAGTAAATTTTAATTTTCACAAAAATGAATGGTATCATTGACAACTCAGGTCAATTCAACTTTCAATCTCGAATTCCCCTGACAACTCAGG
>CAIRMS010000086.1 GCA_903879765.1 uncultured Flavobacteriales bacterium | reverse complement strand
TATTCATTTAGATGTAGTTCCGGCTCGAAAAAACGTTACTTAATAAAAAAATGTGCGTTAAAACAGAACCTTTTCTTCTATGTAGGAGTAAAAGGACACGCAACAATCAAAAAAAATGAGGCAGTTAAAAATCGCAAAACAGGTTACCAACAGGGAAACCGCATCTTTAGACAAGTATTTACAGGAAATCGGTCGTGTAGACTTGATCACTGCAGAAGAGGAAGTTGAGTTAGCTCGACGCATCAAAGCAGGTGACCGTGTCGCACTTGAACGCTTAACGAAAGCGAATTTACGTTTCGTTGTCTCTGTATCTAAACAATATCAAAACCAAGGGTTGGCCTTACCAGATTTGATCAACGAAGGAAACTTAGGTTTGATTAAAGCGGCTGAACGTTTCGATGAAACACGTGGATTTAAGTTCATTTCATACGCTGTATGGTGGATTCGTCAATCGATTCTTCAAGCTTTGGCTGAACAAGCACGTATCGTTCGTTTACCATTGAATAAGATTGGTAACATCAACAAAATCAATCGTGCCTATTCGGAATTAGAACAAAAGTTAGAGCGTCCACCTTCGGCGGATGAATTAGCTGAGTTCTTGAACGTAACCCCTGAAGAAGTGAAACAAACACTTTCACAAAACGGACGTCACGTATCCATGGATGCTCCATTAATCGAAGGAGATGAATCAACTTCAAGCATGTACGATGTCATGCAAGGTGATTCATTACCTAGTCCAGAAGCAAACTTGGTATTGGAGTCTTTGAGAAGCGATATTCGCCGTTCATTAACATCTTTAACACCAAGAGAAAGCGAAGTGATCAGTATGTTTTACGGATTGGAAGGAAAAGCACCACTTTCATTAGAAGAAATTGGAGACAAGTTTGACCTTACTCGTGAGCGTGTTCGTCAAATCAAAGAAAAAGCAATTCGTCGTTTGAAACACACAACGAAAAACAGAGTACTGAAAAGTTATTTAGGATAATTCAAGGCGGGTCAATAACCACCTACCACCAGTAAACCACTTGTTGGCCGGCTTTGAATAGCATTGAGAAGGAGTTCGTAAGGACTCCTTTTTTTATGTCTTGTGATTACATTGGATCGACGTCGATCACAATTTTAACGGATTTGTTTGCTGGTTTTGCGTAAAATTGATCAATGATTTCTCGGATTTTTTCCTTGACTTTTCGTTCGGGTGCACTGCGTTCGATCTTCAACTTGATTTCCTTCAAATAGTAATTTTGAATGCGTTTAATGATCGGGAATTCTGGTCCCAAAACACGTTCCTTGAAGATTGCTTTAAGTTGATCTGCTAATTCGATGGATGCCGCATGGACCATTTGTTCGTTCGTATGTTTCAAGGTCAATTGAATCATTTTATAAAACGGTGGATAAAAGAAGTTCTTTCGTTCAATGATTTCTTGCTGATAGAATCCTTTATAGTCATGCTCTTGAACTAATTGAATCACCCAATGATCGGGGTTTCCTGTTTGAATGATGACTTTTCCACGTTTATCTTTCCTCCCTGCTCTTCCTGCTACTTGGGACATCAATTGATAGGAACGTTCGTAAGCGCGAAAATCAGGTCGATTCAACAACATATCTGCGTCTAGAATTCCAACCATGGATACATGATCAAAATCGAGTCCTTTGGTGATCATTTGGGTTCCAATGAGAATATCAATTCGGCGCTGTTCAAATTCTTCGATGATTTCCTCGTACGCATGTTTCGAACGTGTTGTGTCTAAATCTAGACGTTTTACGACTTTATTCGGGAACATGATCGACAGTTCGTCCTCAATTTTTTCCGTTCCAAATCCAAGCATTTGTAGGCGATTGCTTCCACAAGCGGTACAACTTCCAACAGGAGCGGTGGTGAAACTACAGTAATGGCATTTCAATAAATTACTGTGTTTATGGTAGGTAAGGGAAACGTCACAATTGGTACATTTTGGTGTCCAGTTACAGACTTCACAAGACCATAGCGGCGTGTAACCTCTGCGGTTTTGGAACAACATAACTTGTTCTCCTTTATTCAATGCGGCTTGCATTTCTTCCAATATCATTGGAGTAAAATGCGATTGCATGTTTTTTAATTTGCGTTCGCGTTTCAAATCTGCGCACCAAATCTCAGGCAATTTGAGTCCCTTGTAGCGTTCGTTCAATTCAACTAAGCCAAATTTTCCTTGCTTTGCATTGTAATAGGTTTCCAAGGAAGGAGTTGCGGTGCCCAGAAGCACTTTTGCCTTGTGTAAGGAACCAAGTACGATTGCCGCATCTCTGGCATTGTAGCGTGGAGAAGGATCGTATTGTTTAAATGAACTTTCGTGTTCTTCATCGACAATGATGAATCCAAGGTCTTGAAAGGGTAGGAAAACAGCACTACGTGCTCCTAAAACAATCCGGTATTTGTTCGGGTCGTTGTGAAGGACATGATTCCAAATTTCGACGCGTTCATTCTGATTAAACTTCGAATGATAGACGCCTACTTGTTCTCCGAAATAGGCTGACAAACGTTGAATCAATTGGGTTGTTAATGCGATTTCTGGTAATAAAAAAAGAACTTGTTTTCCAAGGTCCAAATAAGATTGGATCAATTGGACATAGATTTCTGTTTTTCCAGAACCAGTAACTCCGTGAAGTAAGGTCACTTGTTTTTCTTCGAAACTCGCTTCTACTTCCGTAAAGGCAGTTTGCTGCGCCTCTGTTAGTGGTTTGAATCCATTTAATTCGAGATTGAGTCCACTGAGTCGATCAATTTGAAAACGTTCAAGTACAAAGAATCCGCGTTTTTCAAGAGTACTAATGGCTGAGGCACTCACCTGATTTTCAAGTAGGGTTTTCTTTGAAATCGGAAGGTGGATTCCACCCTGTTCCATGCCAATTTTAATAAATTGAAGTATGGCATCCACTTGTTTTTGAGCGCGTGCACTTGCTTCCAATTCTTGTATGAATTCATTGAGCAGTTCCTCATTTAAGTAGGCTTCCCCCAAGGAAACACACAATAAGGTTTTTGGAGCGTAACGATCATTGATTTCTTCGCTCGAAGAGACGATGCGGCGTTCAATCATTGCTTTGATCAATGGTTGAATGGTCTTGATCCCTAAGATATCTGAAAGTTCTTTTAAACTTAATTGGTCCTTCATTTCCAAAGCCTCAACGACTGTTTTCTCTCTCTCTTGAAGTAAATCAATTGCTGTGTCAAACTCTGGATGTAAACGGATTTTTGTCTCACTTGCCAATTTGAAGTTCGCTGGAAGTGCGGCATTCATGACATCTCCAATAGGTGCCATGTAGTAGGATGAGATCCAATCCCAAAATTGCAATTGCTTTGGCGTGATGATGGCTTGTTCATCGAGCAAGTGAAGAATATACTTCGCTTGATAAACAGCAGGAACTTCCTCGTGAATTCGTGTGACGATTCCAGTGAGTAATTTATTTTTCCCAAACGGAACGATCACTCGAAGTCCAGCTTGGACGTGGTCATTTAATTCAAACGGAATACGGTAAGTAAAGACCTGATGTATCGGAACAGGAAGCAGGACATCTGCAAAATACGTTATTCTTTCACTCACAAGGGTAAAGATACGAACTCCTAGAAGTTTCCCCTAGGAAATTATTGACAAGCGTAGGATTCTTCTTGGTTGACGATGTTGTCACCAGGATGATTAGAACAGAACAAATAAGTTCCAGTAATGGGTCCTTGGCATAATTCTCGTGTACTTTTCTTATCGATTGCGCGAATGTAAGCTTGTTGCGGAGAGGTGTAGAAAGGCTTGAAGATTTTCAAGGTTTGACGAGAGGAGAAAATTCCAACGACACGTTTTCCGTTGGTTACAGAAAGATTGGTATAACTTGGTTTACTTTGTGCAAGACCTGAACTAGGTTTGTTCACAGTGATGTAATTGTAAAATTCTTCGGCACCTCCAGTAATTGTGATGTAAATCCCTTGTATTGTCCTTTTTTCTACTTGAATGTTTTGCACAATGCTTTGCTTCATTAAATCATAAAATGATCTACCACTTAAAGAGAATGTCAGGGAGCTATTTGGAGCAACCTCTTTTTCACCGATTTTCCAATTGTACTTTTTTGTAGTTGTAGTCCCAGCGATGTATTCCGTGTAAGCTACATCAAGTTGACCATTCATCACATAGGAGTTACCCGTATTCGAAACTGCTAATCCAGTAGATAAGTATTCTCCAGGCCCATCTGCGAATTTGAAGGTGTAATTTTGGGAACTCGCGTTCGATGTTATCCCGCGCACCAAACCTGTTTCACCGTTTACTTCAAATGCTCCATTGTTAATGCTTGCAGAAAAACGGTAACGAGCAGTTGGTTTCAAAGACGATTTCATCGGGTCTGTTGACGTTTGAATCACCTCGTTTACACCAGTTGGAAGTGTCTTAAAATAATATACTTTTTGCTCAGGACCGTAGAAAAACCCGTTTGTATCCTTGTCTTGAATGAGTGTATCTTTCAGAATCCATGTTCGGGTAACGGTACCATTCACTACCTCAGAAACGGTTGCATCAACTTGGTCAAAATAACTTGAGTCTGCAATTTGGGCAATGTCAAGTGCATTTCCTGGTCCAATGAACGCTCGAGTGATTTTAACATAATGCAAGGAATCAGCCTGATCTAACAATCCATAGATAATGGCTGTTTCTTTAAAGTCACCGGCAAGTTTTACATCTTCGGAACAACTTTGGAGAAACAATGCAGCCAAAAAAAGAAGGGATAGAAGGCGTTTGAACATTTGAGATAGTTTGAATCAAAAATACGATTTATTTAGCGAATGCCTTGCGGGTTAATTCCTAAATCAGGTGTTTCACTTTTTTCGATGCTGATTAACTCAACTTCAAAAATCAATGGAGAATACGGTTTGATAATGGTATTTGGTGGTGGATTTCCACCATATGCCAATTCTTGAGGGATAAAGAACTTGAATTTAGAACCAACATTCATCAATTGGATTCCTTCTGTCCATCCGGGAATAACTTGATTTAACACAAATGAAACCGGTTCTCTTCCAATGGAACTATCAAAGATTCCTCCTTCTGGAACTGTTCCTTGATAATGAACTTTATAATTTTATGTACCAAGAATTTCCAATGCAGATTTTTGGTCACGCACCATCGGTCGAGATGACTTCATTTAATGATTTAAATGATTTATATATCAAACTCAG
>CAIRMS010000085.1 GCA_903879765.1 uncultured Flavobacteriales bacterium | reverse complement strand
GATGGGTTAAAGGTCTTTTTAAAATTTAAAACCAAGGTAAAGCGACCCGGATTTTAGCATTGTTATGATGGGAATTGGATGAAATAATGAGGCTGTGATAATGTTGTGTAATTTATCATTCCCTATTGTAGATTAAGGGCATGCCCTTAATCTACAATAGGGAAAAAAACACCTATCCCATCGGTTTCTCCACACGTCCATCGGCGTGCTTCGCGAAGCGACCTTCTGATGACGCATGTACTTGATCGTAGCGGGACCATGGCCATCCACCGAACTGTGTTTTCTGGTAATCTTCGAAGGCTTGGTAGATTTCGTCTTTGGTATTCATAACGAATGGACCGTGTTGAACTACTGGCTCATTGATTGGACGTCCTTGTAACACCAATACTTTAGAAGTTTCTGTGTTGTTTTTTAAGGTCAGCGCCATTGTTGGATCCACCTCTACCGCATGGTAATGGGGGATTTCTTGACCATCGATGCTTAAACGATTCCCTTCGTAGTAAAACAAGGTACGGTTGACTCCTGCAGCTGTTGCGGGTAATGTCCACTCAGCATTTGGCTCCATGTGGATGTTGTAAATTGCCACGTGATTGTTGTCATCTGCCGCCCACGAATTTGGTGGCGAACCGATGTAACGGTGCGCGTTTAATTTACCGACTAATACTTCGATGTGACTTTCATTTCCTTGTGCATCCTTCTCAACGAATTTTGGAACGGACTCCGACCAAATCATTTTGAAGTGTGGTTGCACCATTTTGCTTTTTTTTGGCAAATTCAACCAAATCTGAAATAACTCCAAGGGATTTTCTTTGTCTTGATTCAACAGGGGGAACATCTCCGAATGCTGCAAGCCTTTTCCAGCAGTCATCCATTGCACATCGCCATTTCCGTAACGTCCTGCGGCACCCAATGAATCCGCGTGATCGACAAGACCTGTGCGAACAACCGTAATTGTTTCAAATCCACGGTGTGGATGTCCAGGGAAGCCAGGAACTGTTGAGCCGTGGTACATGCGGAATCCATCTTTCACGATGAAATCTTGTCCCATGTGGCGACCGTTGAATAAACTTGGATCGGGACCGAGTTGTGCATTTCCTTTCGGGAAGAAATCTTCGTGGTGAACACAGAATAAAAAAGGATCTGCAGTTTCCCATTGGAATCCAAGTGCACGTATTTTTTTGATGCTATTTTGCGTTTCTTTCATGTCTTCTTTTTCTTTGGACCAAGAGGCAAAGGGTATGGCAACCAAGGAAGATATTCCAAGGCCAAGTCGTGTGATGAAATTTCTTCTTTCCATGTGTTTTGAATTAACCTCTCAAAAATACAGGTTTTCGCATAGATTTTTCCTTAACGAAGGTTAAGAATTCTTGAAAGATGAATATGCTCTTAAAACTAAGAAAGTTCCAACTTGAATTCAGACGTTTTGTGGAATACCAAGTCTGGATAGTCTTGTTCTGCCATCTGCAATAAGAATGGTGTTTCTGCTAAGAATACAATGTTTTCATCCTTATCCGTTGCTAAGTAATTGGACTTCGCACGCATGAAATTTTGTAACTGTTCATTGTTGTCGGTAGTGATCCAACACGCTTTAAAGTAATTTCTAGGAACGAAACGACAATTCGCGCCATATTCGTGAATCAAACGGTAATTGATAACTTCAAATTGAAGTTGACCAACCGTTCCGACGATTTTACGATTACCTGGTTGTTGTACAAATAACTGAGCAACTCCTTCATCGATTAACTGACGGATTCCTTTCTCAAGTTGCTTCGATTTTAATGGATCCAAGTTTTCTAATTCCTGGAATATTTCCGGAGAGAAACTCGGGATCCCTTTGTACATCATCACCTCGCCACCTGTCAAGGTATCGCCAATTTTAAAGTTTCCTGTATCGTACAAACCAACAACATCACCTGGGAAGGCTTCATCAATGACACTTTTGTCTTGCGCCATGAAAGAAGTTGGATTCGGGAATTTCAATTTTTTAGCCAAACGCACATGCTGGTAAAAAGTGTTACGCTCAAACTTTCCAGATACAACACGCAAGAAAGCAATGCGGTCACGGTGCTTTGGATCTAAGTTAGCGTGGATTTTAAAAACAAATCCAGAGAATTGATCGTCTCCAGGTTCAACCATTCGCTTATCTGTTTCACGTCCACGTGGGGATGGCGAAACTTCGCAGAACGTATCCAACAATTCTTTGACACCGAAATTATTGACTGCTGAACCAAAGAAAACTGGAGCAACGTCACCTGCAAGGTATGCATCGCGACTAAAGGCATCGTAAACGCCTTCAATCGTTTCCAATTCTTCACGTAATTCATCCGCTGGTTTTTCTCCGACGATTTCATTTAATGCAAGATCATTAATGTCTGAAATAGAAACAACGTCGTCAGATATTTTCGTTTTATTCGCAGAGAATAAATTCAAGCTTTTTTGATAGATGTTGTAAACACCTTGGAAGCGATCTCCCATTCCAATTGGCCAAGTCAGTGGACGAACGTGGATATCTAGGCTTTGTTCCAATTCATCCAACAATTCAAATGGATCTTTACCATCGCGGTCCATTTTGTTGATGAAGATGATTACCGGCGTTTTACGCATGCGGCAAACTTCCATCAGTTTACGCGTTTGTTCCTCCACCCCATTTGCACAGTCAATCACGAGAATCACACTATCGACAGCCGTTAAGGTACGAAAAGTGTCCTCTGCAAAGTCTTTGTGTCCAGGAGTATCGAGGATATTAATTTGTTTTCCATTGTATTCAAATGCCATTACCGAAGTCGCCACGGAGATTCCACGTTGCTTTTCAATTTCCATGAAATCCGAAGTCGCGCTTTTTTTGATCTTGTTGTTTTTAACGGCACCGGCTG
>CAIRMS010000084.1 GCA_903879765.1 uncultured Flavobacteriales bacterium | reverse complement strand
CTGACCCTTCCTTGCGATTGTATTATAAGGAAAGAGCTAATCAATACTTCAACTTAAACTAATATCGTTTTCCTGTAGTAGTTGATATGAAAGAAGGATTTAACATAATTGAGGAAATAACCTTGCCCGCAGACTTTCAATCATTGGTTGATGTTGAAAATTTGGTTGATAGAGTTTGTCAAACGGTTGGTATTCAAGAAGATGCGTTTGGAAATGTGTTAATTGCTGTTACTGAAGCAGTGAATAATGCAATAAGTCATGGAAACAACGAGGATAGCACCTTGAACATAGAAGTTGCTGTTGGTGATTCCTTAAATTCTTTCTGTTTTAGAATTAACGACCAAGGAAAAGGATTTGACTATCACAATTTACCAGATCCTACAGCTCCTGAAAATATATTGAAAGAAAATGGTCGTGGGATTTTTCTTATGAGAAACTTATCCGACGATGTTGTCTTTAATGATGTAGGAAATGAGGTAATAATTTATTTTAGTAAATGATATCTTTAAATTGCGTTGATGTTAAAAAACCAAGGTTTTTAAAATCTCGCCAGTTAAAAGCTTTCGTAAAATCTCTGGTCTTGTCCGAAGGTTTTATCCTGGGTGATGTCGCCATTGTTCTTTGTTCCGATGAATACCTACTAAAGGTAAATCAAGACTTTCTTAATCACGATTATTACACAGATATTATAACGTTTGACTACTGTGAAAATGGAATAATTAACGGAGACTTACTTATATCGATAGATCGTGTTTTAGAAAATAGCATAAAGGAAAAAACAGATTTTAGTGATGAGTTACACCGAGTTGTTTTTCACGGTGCGCTACATTTATGTGGATTTAAAGATAAATCTAAGAAAGATATTGAGGTGATGAGGTTTAAAGAATCTTATTATTTAAACCTATTTGTTTCACGTGAAACAATAGGCGCTTAAAAGAATAAATGTTCCACGTGAAACAATCGACATGTTAGATAAATATGATGTTATAGTTGTAGGCGCAGGCCATGCTGGCTGTGAGGCCGCTAATGCTGCGGCTAAGATGGGTAGTAAGGTTCTCTTACTCACTATGAATATGAATACAATCGCCCAAATGAGTTGTAATCCAGCAATGGGTGGCGTGGCGAAAGGACAAATTGTGCGTGAAATAGACGCATTAGGTGGTGGCTCTGGAATTGTTAGTGATAAAAGCGCTATACAGTTTAGAATGCTTAATATGTCTAAGGGCCCAGCAATGTGGTCTCCACGCACTCAAAATGACCGCATGATGTTTTCTTGGGAGTGGCGTATGTTGCTTGAACAAAATGCCAACGTTGATTTTTGGCAAGACATGTGTGTTGGTGTAATCGTAGAAGAAGGTAAAGTTATAGGAGTAAAAACATCGCTCGATATTGATGTTTTTGCGGATGCTGTGGTTTTAACAAATGGAACATTTTTAAATGGACTCATTCACCTCGGTGAAAAACAATTTGGCGGAGGACGCGCAGCAGAAAAAGCATCTACCGGAATAACAGAAAATTTAATTCATCTTGGTTTTGAAGCCGGTAGAATGAAGACCGGGACGCCTCCAAGAGTAGACGGTCGATCCTTGGATTATACTAAAATGGAACGTCAAGCCGGTGATGAAAATCCTTCAAAATTTAGTTATTCGAATAATGCGGCATTAACGAAACAAGTACCGTGCTATATTACTTATACCAATACAGCAACACATGAGATGCTGAAAACTGGTTTTGATCGATCTCCGATGTTTAATGGGTCAATTAAAAGTACAGGCCCAAGATATTGCCCGAGCATTGAAGATAAAATCAATCGCTTTGCAGATCGAGATAGACACCAAATATTTGTAGAACCAGAGGGATGGGACACCGTTGAAATTTATGTGAATGGATTTAGTACTTCTTTGCCTGAAGATGTCCAATTAGCCGCTTTAAAAACCATTCCTGGTTTTGAAAATGTAAAGATGTTCCGTCCAGGATATGCTATTGAATATGATTACTTCCCCCCTACCCAACTCAAACATACACTCGAAACAAAGTTAATAGAAGGCTTGTATTTTGCTGGTCAAATTAATGGAACTACTGGTTATGAAGAAGCTGCTTGCCAAGGATTAATGGCAGGAATAAACGCACATTTAAAATTACATGGTAAGGATCCTTTTATCCTTTCCCGAAGTGATGCGTATATTGGAGTCTTAATAGATGATTTAATTACGAAAGGAACGGATGAGCCGTATCGTATGTTTACAAGCCGAGCGGAATTCCGAATTCTATTGCGACAAGATAATGCTGATGAACGACTAACAGCTTTGGGGCATGCTCTAGGTCTTGCGGATGATGCGCGTTTAGAAAAAGTTCATTATAAAATTCAACAAACGAATTGGTTAAAAAAGGAGTTGAGAAAGATTGGTATTACTCCTGAACAAGTAAATCCTTTATTAATTGAAAATGATTCAGCGCCCATAACTCAGCAAATGAAAATAGCAAGTGTGTTGACACGACCACACATTAGTTTGTCTGAATTACTGAGTGTTTGTCCAGAAGCAAATGATGCCGCTGTAAAAGCTGGTGAAAATGATGCAGATGTGTTGGTTCAAACAGAAATACAATTGAAGTACGAAGGATACATCGAAAGAGAAAAAGAACAAGCGAATAAATTAGCTCGTTTGGAAGACTTGGTTATTCCAGATTCGGTGAATTACGACGAAATGAAAAGTGTTTCAATAGAAGCCAAAGAAAAGTTGAATAAAATTAAGCCCAGAACGATTGGACAAGCATCACGTGTTTCAGGCGTTTCACCAAGTGATATTTCTGTGTTATTGATCCATTTGGGCCGATAAAATCGATTTTAAGCCTTTTTACGTGCGCTTCTTACCTGTTGGTTCGGAATTTATAGCGACACCAAGAGATGTGTTGTTAGCGTTTATTTATGAGCCTCAATTATTGTTGTTTATTCAAAAAAATGGGAGTTTTAAAAATTTTCGAGAATCATAATTCAAAATTCAGGTAGCGCCACGATGACAATATTGTTTACATTTGAAAAAACACGTGGTCACCATGAAGGGTAAAGTTTATTTTATTGACACTGTTCATCCTATTTTGGAAGAGCGTTTAAATACGTTCGGATTTGAGTGTGTAGATTTGACAAAAACACCAACTGCTGATCTTGTAATGAATATGAAGGGTGCGGTAGGATTGGTTATACGATCAAGATTGACGCTTTCTGAAGCTGTTTTATCTCAATTACTTGATTTACAGTTTATTGCAAGGTCTGGATCCGGATTGGAGAATATAGACATCATCTATTGTAAGGATCGAAACATTCAATTATATAATTCTCCGGAAGGTAATCGAAACGCCGTTGCTGAACATGGTTTAGGAATGTTATTGTCTTTGTTTAATAATATTTCGAAATCGAACAAAGAAATTCGTTTGGGTATTTGGAATCGTGAAGGAAACAGAGGGGTGGAGTTGGATGGTAAAACAGTTGGGATAATTGGTTTTGGAAATAACGGAGCTGCTTTTGCGAAAAAGCTTCGCGGTTTTGATGTGAAAGTCATGGTCTATGACAAATATAAAACCGGTTTCGGTGATCACTATGTTCAGGAATGTACATTACAGGCAATCCAAGAACAAGCGGATGTTATCAGTTTTCACATACCCCAAAACAAAGAAACCATTCATTTTTTCAATGATGAATTCCTTCATAAATGCAATAAAAGTTTTTACCTAATGAATTTATCAAGGGGTAAAATAGTAGACACAACGACACTTGTCGATGGACTAAAGACTGGAAAGATAATAGGTGCTTGTTTAGACGTTTTGGAATATGAAAGGGCTAGTTTCGAGTCTTTTTTCGATCAAGAGCATTCTGAAGAATTCGCTTATTTACTGCAATCAGAAAAGGTATTGTTAAGTCCGCATGTTGCTGGATGGACGACAGAAAGTTATTTCAAATTGAGTAATGTCCTTGCAGATAAAATCATAGAATATTACACTATTTAGATTTCTTCGTCCCAGTCTTCCATAAATTTATCTAATTCGCGACGGTCTTTTTTCGTGGGCTTTCCATCTGTTTCACGATAAGCTTTTTGCGCAAGTTGATATTGTTTGAATTTAAGGATTTCTTCTTCGGTGGTTTGGTCTTCTATATACGTTGGAATTAGCGCAGCTCCAAGCCTTTTATCCAGTAAAACAAGCACTTTGTAGTTGAATGTAGCGCTGTGTTTTTGCACGCCGATAACATCGTTTACTTTTATTTCTTTGGACGACTTTACATCTTGACCGTTGAGTCTAATTTTTCCTTTTGATATGAGTTCACTCGCTTGAGAGCGTGTTTTTGCGAGCCGAACACACCATACGTATTTGTCAAATCGGATTTTCATTCCTTACTTTTTTGGGTAAACTGTCGTAAACGAGTTTATAGGAATGGTCAATTAACTCTACTATTAACTGATCCGAAACGTCATCATTCAAGTACACCGAGTTCCAATGTGTTTTATTCATATGAAAACCTGGTTGAATACCATGAAATGATTCTCTTAGTTCAATTGCTTTTTCCGGGTCACATTTGAGGTTAATGGCATCAAAATCGTCCACATCCACCAAAGCGAACATTTTACCGAAAACTTTAAAAACAAGTGTTTTTTGATCAAAAGGAAATCCCTCTGTTACACCAATTTTAGCAATGCAATGATTTCTTAAATCATCCAAAAACATGACTTAGTGAATGGCAGGAGCTTGGTCGTAATGCCCTAGGTTGTACAACATCTTTGTGTGATCTGCTAATGCACCGTAAAATGTTTTGTAAGAGTGGTAAGGAAGATTAAACTCCTCCGCTGTTGACTTGACAATTTCAGCTAATTTACTGTAGTGGACGTGACAAATGTTTGGAAATAAATGGTGCTCAACTTGGAAGTTTAATCCACCAACATACCAAGAGAAAATCTTCGCTTTTGGAGCGAAATCAGCCGTATTGTATAATTGATTTACTGCCCAATCAGCTTCAATATTCCCAGATTCATCCGGCATAGGGTAGTTCGATGATGGAACGACATGTGCGGGTTGAAAGATAATCGAAAGGATAAACCCAGCGATAAAATGCATCACAATGAATCCAATAAGTGTAAGAGACCAAGATGCAGGACTAAACACGAAAGGACAAACGATAAACAATCCAACGTAAATTATTTTAAATAAAATAATAAACGTCATGTGGCGTGCATATGTCGTTCCTTGTGTTTTAATTAGGTCTTTTTCTTTGTAGCGTTTCGCCTGTTTGAAGTCTTTCGTAGAAAACCACATCATGGTCATCATTCCGTAGAAAAACCACGCATACAAGTGTTGAAATTTGTGTTGAGCGTAGCGTTTTTTGTGCGGAGTAAATCGCAGAAGTTTCGCAGGCGGATCAATATCTTCGTCTAAGTGTGTGATGTTTGTATACGTATGGTGTAAAACATTGTGTTGAATTTTCCAATTCACAGCACTTCCGCCAAGCAAAATTAATACGTTACCTATTGCTTTGTTTATTGTTTCATTTCGTGAATAAGCTCCATGATTTGCATCGTGCATGATCGAAAGACCACATCCTGCCATTCCAACACCCATTCCAATCCAACAAAGGAAATAGACCCAAGAACTCAATCCGGCTACAAATAAAAAGCCAAAAGGGACAAGGTAAATGGCCAACATGGCGATTGTTTTAATCACCATTGTGGCATTTGCATGACGGGTAATGTTATTATCTTTAAAGTAATTATTTACTCTAGTTCTCAATGTTTTGTAGAATTCTACGTTTGTTTCTTTCGAAAAAGACACGGTTTGGTGATTCATACGAATAGTTTAGGGTACAAATTTACTAATAAAGTTTTTACTTTACTCTTAACAATTTTAGCGACAAAGTGTTTAGCATATACTCTAATCACAAAGAATTTAAATCAAACCCTGTAGCGAACAAAATTTGTAGTAGTGAGATTTTGCTGAAAGTAGCTCCTCATGGCTTCCTTTTTCAACAATTTCACCTTTCGATAAAACAATAATTTCGTCTGCGTTTTTTATCGTACTCAAGCGATGAGCAATCACAAATGACGTTCTACCTTGCATCAAGGTTTCTAAAGCGTCTTGCACCAATTTTTCAGACTCTGTGTCGAGTGCAGAAGTCGCCTCATCTAAAATGAGTACTGCAGGATCTTTGTATACTGCACGGGCAATGTTTAAGCGTTGTTTTTGTCCGCCAGAAAGTTTGTTCCCGCGCTCTCCTATCACGGTTTCATATCCATTTTCTAATTCTGAAATAAATGAATGAGCGTTGGCTACTTTTGCCGCATGAAGTACTTTTTCCATATCCGGTTTCTCATCACCAAAAGCTATGTTTTCTGTTACACTCACATTGAATAAAATGGATTCTTGAGAAACAATACCGGTTAGGTCTCTTAAGTCATGAATTTTCAGATCGCGAATATCGAGCCCATCCACTAAAATCCGTCCTTCCGAGACATCGTAAAAACGAGATAATAAATCCATTAGTGTTGATTTCCCACTTCCTGATTCTCCAACGATTGCTACAGCGGATCCCTTTTTTACCTCCCAACTTACATTTTTTAGAACGGGTTCTTGTCCATATTTGAATCCAACTTGATCGAACACAATTGAGGTATTAAACTGATTGAGTGATTGAGCATTTTCTTTTTCTAAAATTTTCTCATCACTTTGTAAAATCTCATTGATGCGATCCAAGGATACCTTTCCTTTATTGATGACAGCAATTCCACTTGATACCGCTTGAATTGGACGCAGTAATTGAGAGAAAACAACGATGAATGTAATAAACAATTCACCTGTTAATGCATGTCCATCTTGATTTCCATCTAATATTTGTTTTCCACCAAACCAAACCAAACACATCATGACACCTGCCCCAATCGTCTCGTTTAATAATGATGAAACGTCTTTTTTTCTGATGGTTTTAGTAGTTAATTTTTGGTGTCGTAGATTCAAGCCTTGAAAAACGCCAGACATAAAATTCAAGGCATTAAATGATTTAATAATTCTAACCCCGCTTAAACTCTCATCGAAAGAAGAAGTTAATAAACCAAGTTGCTCTTGACCTTGTTTTGCTGTTCGTTTTAAACTTTTTCCAACAGTGGAAATAACAAATGCTGAAATAGGCAACAAGAAAAAGGAAACAACAGTCAGTTCTGCACTAATAAACATTAAAGTACCAACATGAATAAATATGGAAATGGGATCTCTAAAGACCAGTTCCAAAGTGCAAACAACAGCGTTTTCAACTTCTCCAACATCATGTCCCATTCTCGTCAGTAAGTCTCCTTTTCGTTCGTTGGCATGGAATCCTAGTGGAAGCCGAATGGCTTTTTCATAAAGTAGATTGCGAATGTCCCGAACCACTCTTGCGCGTAATTCGGATTGAAACCAAACGGCAAAATAACGCGATAAATTTTTAAAGAAGAATGCACCAAAAACCATCAAACAAACCGTAATTAAGGCACGCTTTGGATCAGAAACAACCATGTGATGCATTTCGTAGTTGTATAAATCAACCCAGTAGGACGGTAGTTTCCCTAGATCTCCTGAATAATGTGGTGGAACTACGATTGTTTTTAATTCCTTAGCGCTAAAAATAAGCTGTAAAAACGGAATAAATAAAACAAGTGAAAGAAGGTTAAAAAGTGTAAACAATAAATTACCAATGATCGTCAATAATGCGAGCAGGCGGTATTTGAATGCAAAGTGAAAAATTTGCCAAAAGGTTCTCATGGAACAAAGATACGCAAACCTTTTTCTTCACGTGTAACACATCTATCAACCATGATTATTTATGTACTTTTGCTCATCTGGACAGATTTATGACCAATTCAAGAAAATTTAGCGTTTCGGTTGTTATTCCGAATTACAATGGTCAACACCTCTTGGTCGACACGATTAAGTCTGCCCATGAAGCGCTAGTATCCAGTGATATCAACGATTTTGAAATAATTGTTTCAGATGATGGCTCTACTGATGAGTCTATGAGTTTGGTCGGTAGTCTTTTCCCAGATGTTGTACTTTTAAAAAATCAAGTCAACACGGGTTTTGCTGGAAATATGAATAGGGGAATAAATCAGTCAAATAAGGACCTTGTTTGTTTTTTGAATTCCGATGTTCATTTAACTCGTGCTTATTTTATTTCTCAGTTACCACTATTTGAAGATCAACAAACTTTCGGGGTAATGGGTGCAATTTTTGACAAGGAAACAAAGGTGGCTCAAGATGGCGCCAAAATTGCGCGTATTCATTTACTGCGCATCGATAGTAATAAGAATAATTTCACAAAGTCGGATGTATTACCAACCTTGTTTTTATCAGGCGCAAATGCTTTAGTCCGAAGAGAATACCTTACTCAATTAGGTGGTTTTTGTGAACTGTTTAATCCATATTATTCAGAAGATGTCGATTTGGGAATCCAAGCTTGGCGCAGTGGATGGAAACTTTATTTTCAGCCTTTGGCAATCTGTTATCACGCGCAGTCTTCGACTATTAAAAAGTTGCCGAATAACAAGGTTCGGATGATAGCAAAGAGAAATAAGCATTTCGTCCACTTTTTACACCTCCCCCCGGTGTTAAATTGGATTTATTTAATAATGATTCTTTTTAATTCTTTGGGACAACTTCTCGTGGGAAACACGCTTCATATGAAATGCTATATGGCTGTTGTTAAGCAGTTGAAAAAACTCCAAAAGGAGCGAAAAAGTAGACTTAAACGATCAAAAGGGAAAACGTTGTTGAGCATTTTATCGGTGAAACAAGTGATTGGTGACATGACACATATCAACTCAAAAGATGTAGTTCCTTCTTAATTTCATAACTTTGACGCATGAGTTCAATACGACAAAATAAAATCGAAGCTGTAATTCAAGCTGAATTATCTACCTTTTTTCAACGAAACGCTGGGGAAATCTGTTTAGGCTCCATGGTAACTGTAACAGTGGTGAGAGTCACTTCTGACTTATCTCTTGCGCGTTGTTTCTTAAGTGTTTTTGCAGGACCAGACAAAAATGTGGTATTGGAAAATATCCGAGCTAATCAAGGAAAAATTAGACGTGAAGTTGGAAATCGCTTGAAAAACTTGCGTAAAATTCCTGATTTGGTTTTTCACATTGATGATTCATTGGATTATGCTATGAAAATTGATGAGTTACTGAAAAAGAAGTGATAAACACCTCATTATACATAGCAAAAAGGTATTTGTGGTCGAAGGGTAAGCGAAACATCGTTACGCTTATAAGTAGAATCTCTCTTTTTGGTGTAATGATCATTACTGCAGCACTGGTTGTTCTGCTATCCGCATTTAATGGAATCGAGAAGATGATCGAACAACTATATAGTGAGTTCGACCCGCCAATTACCATTCAGCATACACAACGAAAAACCTTTTTTGAAAACGAACTTGATTTTCAAAAAATCAAATCAATTCCTGGAATAAAGAGTGTTTCCAGACAAATTGAAGAGATCATCGTCATCAGAAATGATCAGAAATGGATCAACGCAAAACTTTATGGTGTCGAGAAATCATTTCTTTCGGATTGTCATATTCAAAAACATTTATTGAGCGGAATAGGAGAAAACGCCTATTTAGATGGAAAATTTGCTTTTGTTGGTGCTGAATTAATGCAAAACTTAAAAGTCAGTATTGGAACAATTAATTCTGACGAGATTCTGATTTACGCCCCAAAGCGAAATGTTAAAATAAGACTTGGAAAAACACCTTTTCATTCAGCACGTTTGTCTGTTGATGGCGCGGTTAATTTCAATCAAGAAGTAAATGCAAGCGCATTCATGTGGGATTATAAATCTGCTTCAGAACTTCTCGGCTACGATCAAGAAATGAGTAAATTGTACATTTCGTTAAATGACGGCTTCGATCCTCAAGCGGTGAAAGAACAAATTCAAAAAGTAATTAAAAACCCATCGTTTAGTGTTCGTACGAATTTAGAAAAGAATGAATTAATTTTTAAAACCAGTAAATCTGAACGACTCGTTGTATTCATTATTTTGTTATTCGTTTTTGTCCTCGCCGCATTTAATCTTGTGGCTTCATTAACAATGCTTTACGTCGAGAAAAAGGAAAGTGTTCAATTGTTAAGCGCTATTGGAATGCGCAATAAAGATATTTTCAGCATCTTTTTTTATGAGGGATTATTGATCTCTGGCACCGGTGTTTTCCTCGGTTTAATTTTAGGTTATCTTGTGTGTTTCCTTCAGATGAGCATTGAATTTTTAGTCATACCAGGCGCAAATATTCCTTTTCCAATTGTTTTCTCTTTGGGTGATTTCTTCCTAATTCTTGGGTCTGTTTCTTTACTGAGTTTTATCTTTTCATATTTCCCTGTTCGCTTCCTTGTGAGAAATAGCTAAAACAATCTTCAATAATATTCTCGTAAATTCAAATAAAATCGTGTATATTTGCGCCCGAATTCAAAAAGGCTTATAATGTCATCAGTAAAAGGAAAAATCTCACAAGTTATCGGTCCAGTAGTGGACGTTCGATTTGAGCGTGGAACAGTGTTGCCAAACATTTATGACGCACTAGAAGTGCGCAAGGCAGATGGTACTCGCGTTGTTTTAGAAGTTCAATCACATGTTGGCGAAAACGCTATTCGTGCTATTTCCATGGACTCAACCGATGGTTTTACACGAGGAATGGAAGTAATTGCAACAGGTGTTCCAATTAAAGTACCAACCGGAGATAAAATCAAAGGTCGTTTATTCAACGTTGTTGGTGAAGCTATCGATGGAATCAACGTTGTTGATAACTCTGATGGATTACCGATTCACCGTGAGGCACCGAAATTTGACCAATTGTCAACAGCTACAGAGATTCTATTTACAGGAATCAAAGTAATCGATTTGATCGAGCCATACGCAAAAGGAGGAAAAATTGGATTATTTGGTGGAGCTGGAGTAGGAAAAACCGTATTGATTCAGGAATTAATTAATAACATCGCGAAAGGACACGGAGGTTTATCTGTATTCGCTGGTGTTGGTGAGCGTACCCGTGAAGGGAATGACTTACTTCGTGAGATGTTAGAGTCAGGAATCATCAAATATGGTGAAGACTTTATGCATTCGATGGAAGCAGGTGGATGGGATTTAACGAAAATCGACCTGGAAGAAATGAAAGAATCCAAAGCGACATTCGTATTTGGACAAATGAATGAGCCCCCAGGAGCAAGAGCACGTGTTGCATTGTCTGGATTGACCATTGCAGAATATTTTAGAGATGGAGATGGAGAAGGTCAAGGAAAAGATATCCTTTTCTTCGTTGATAACATCTTCCGTTTTACACAAGCAGGATCTGAAGTGTCTGCGTTACTTGGACGTATGCCATCAGCAGTAGGTTACCAACCAACATTGGCAACTGAAATGGGTGCGATGCAAGAGCGTATTACTTCCACTAAAAATGGATCCATTACTTCCGTTCAAGCGGTATATGTACCTGCGGATGACCTTACCGATCCAGCACCGGCAAACACATTTGCCCATTTGGATGCAACAACGGTATTGTCTCGTAAAATTGCTGAGTTAGGAATTTATCCAGCAGTAGATCCATTAGATTCTACTTCACGAATTTTAACAGCGGAAATCGTTGGTGATGAGCACTACAACTGTGCGGAACGTGTGAAAATCACTTTGCAACGTTACAAAGAGTTACAAGATATCATTGCGATCTTAGGTATGGATGAGTTATCAGAGGAAGATAAGCTAATCGTTCACAGAGCACGTCGTGTTCAACGATTCTTATCTCAACCTTTCCATGTTGCTGAGCAATTTACAGGGATCCCAGGTGTATTGGTTGATATTCAAGATACAATCAAGGCATTTAATGATATCTTAGATGGTAAATTTGACCAATATCCAGAAGCAGCATTTAACTTAAAAGGTGGCATCGAAGATGTAATCGCTGCAGGAGAAAAAATGTTGGCTGAAGCTTAATATCTTTACACATGAAATTAGAAATTATCACTCCAGAAGCAAGTCTTTTCAAAGGTGAGGCAACAAGCGTTACTCTTCCTGGTTTAGACGGAATGTTTCAAGTGTTGAATAACCACGCACCGATCATCTCATCATTGAAAAGTGGAGAAGTGATTTTTGAATTAAGCGGAAACGAAGCGGATGCGGAAATGAGCAATTTATTGGTTCGTTCTGGATCTAAAATACACGCTTCAATCAAAGGTGGTGTAGCAGAATTAAATAATAATCGCCTGATTATTTTAGCAGAATAATCGGCGTTGAAACAGATTAAAAAAGGGATGTGGTTAACCAGTCCCTTTTTTTTTGAGAAATAGTTTATGCGTTTTTGCATACAGAACACAAGATTCTTTGATTACCTTCGTTAAGAACATGGAAATGACGAATTTATTGACCCAATTAGAACAAACAAACATCCCTAAGCATGTTGCTTTCATTATGGATGGTAATGGACGTTGGGCAAAAAACCAAGGTCAACATCGATTGTTTGGGCACGCCGAAGGTGTTTTGTCGGTGAAAGAAATCATTAAAACAGCAAGAGAGATAGGCATTCAGTATTTAACCATGTATGCTTTTTCAACAGAAAACTGGAACCGTCCAGCTGAAGAAGTTGCTGGATTAATGGATTTACTTGTCCAAGCAATTACGAATGAGATAGACGAAATGCATGAAAACGGTGTCCGTCTAATGACCATTGGTGACATTACCGCGCTCCCAGAATCTTGCATCAAATCCCTAAATGAAGCAACGGAAAAAACATTACAAAACACGAACCTAACCTTAGTTTTGGCCCTGAACTATAGCGCCCGCTCTGAAATAACTAGCGCCTGTAGAAGTTTGGCGACCGAAGTTCAAAATGGAATCATTTCCACTAGTCAAATCTCTGAGGAGTTAATCACAGAAAAATTAAATACCTCAGGAATACCTGATCCTGAATTATTGATTCGCACGAGTGGAGAATGTCGCATTAGTAACTTTTTGCTTTGGCAATTGTCTTATACAGAACTATACTTTACTCCTGTTCATTGGCCTGATTTCCGAAAAGACGAATTTTTGAAGGCAATCATTGCTTATCAACAAAGAGAAAGAAGATTTGGAAAGACTTCTGAACAATTAAATGACACGAAATGAGATACGTAGTAATATTTTTACTTTTTTCGTTTATGACATATGGTCAAAATGGCCCAAGCACATTAGGGGGCCTAGATTTTGATTATACATCACCGAAGGAATATGAAATAGGTCCAGTTCGGGTAATTGGAGCAGATAACTACGATCACCAGGGAATAAAAATGATCGCCGGGCTACGTCAAGGGCAAATGATTACCTTACCAAGTCAGCAAATCAATAAAGCCATTCAAAATTTATGGAGCGAAGGACTTTTCTCCAACATTTCCATTTATGCGGAAAAAGAACTTGCAGGGGTAATTTATTTAGTCATCGAACTTTCGCCACGTCCTAAATTGTCCAAGTTTAAATTTGACGGAATCACAAAACGCGAAGCCGATAAAGTAAGGGAGGAAATATCCCTTTATGCCGGGAAAACAATTACTGAAAACCTCATTTTTCAGACCAAAAGTAAAATCAGAGGGTATTTTCGTGAAAAAGGGTTTTATCATGCCAACGTGAGTATAGCCCGAACAAAAGACACACTCATCAATGATTCAGAAATTTTCGCGATAACCATCGATAAAGGACCCAAGATAGGAATCAAGCAAATTGAGATTATTGGTAGCACGCAAGTTCCATTGTGGAAGTTGAAAATGGCCATGAAAGACACCAAACAAAAAGGAGTCCTCCGCGTTTTAAAGCGATCGAAATTTACAGAGTCTAGTTATCAAACAGATAAAACAGCCTTAATGGCAAAATTCAACAAGGTTGGGCTACGTGATGCGCAAATAATCCACGATACCGTTTATCTTTTGGACGACAAGAATTTAAAAATTCAAATTCAGATTAACGAAGGCGAAAAGTATTATTTTGGTGAAGTTGAATGGATTGGTAATACGAAGTACCGCTCTAGTTTCTTAGACACGGTTTTGGGAATAAAAAAAGGAGATCTTTACAACAAAGATTTATTTACACAACGTTTATTTGGCGGACCAGATGGACGCGACATTTCCGCTTTGTATATGAACAAAGGCTATTTATTTTTTCAAGTAATACCTGTTGAAACAAACGTGACCAACAATCACATCAATCACCAAATTCGAATCATTGAAGGCAAGATCGCTACCAATGGAACAATTACTATTCGGGGAAACACCAAAACGAACGACCACGTAATCTTACGAGAAGTTAGGACAAAACCAGGGGATGTGTTTAACAAGGAAGACATCATGAGAACCCAGCGTGAATTATCTCAATTGGGCTTTTTCAATGATCAAGGATTCCAAGTGAATCCAATGCCGAATCCAGCGAAAGGAACGGTGGACATTGAGTATGTAGTCGAGGAAAAATCAAGCGACCAAATTGAGCTATCTGGTGGATACGGCGGGGCTGGCCCCTCTACCCCGGGACGAATTATCGGAACGATTGGATTGTCATTTAATAATTTTTCGACCAAAAATTTCTTCAAGAAAGAAGCATGGTCTCCACTACCAGGTGGTGATGGTCAAAGACTGTCGATCCGCGCGCAATCAAATGGACGCTTCTACCAAGGATATAACTTTTCATTCACAGAACCATGGTTAGGTGGAAAAAAACCAAATTCCCTGTCTTTTTGGGTAAATAGAACGGCGTTATCTACAACAGGGTTCTTAAGATCAGACCCAAGTTACACAGGGCTTTCCATCACTGGAACAGGCGTGGGACTAGGTCGTCGTAAGAGATGGCCAGATGATTATTTTACTGCTTATTATGAATTAAGCTACCAGTACTATGATGTGATGAAGGACACTCGTTTCCCGCTCTTTAATGAGGGATACGCAAACGACATCGCATTGAAATATGTGCTTCAAAGAAGTTCGGTTAGTGCGCCAATTTACCCACAAAGTGGTTCCAATTTTACGCTGACAGCGAAAGCAACGCTCCCGTATTCTTACTTCAGAGATGATGTAGATTACGCATCTATGACAGATCGTGAACGCTACTTGTTCTTGGAGTATTACCGCTTTAAGTTTACAGGCGAGTGGTTCTTGCCATTAACGGCAGATAAAAAACTTGTCCTGATGCCGCGCTTTGGGTTTGGTTACATAGGAATGTACAACAAAGCAAAAGGACTAACGCCTTTCGATCGTTATTCGATGGGAGGAAGTGGTTTATCAGGGGTGAATCAACTTGGTGGACGTGAAATCATTGCACTTCGCGGATACGATGATCAAAGTATTTCAGCAAATGGTGGGGATCCAATTATTGCAAAATATACCCTGGAGCTTCGCTACCCAATTTCCTTAAATCCACAAGCGACTTTCTATGCCTTAACCTTCTTAGAAGCCGGAAATACGTACCCAACTTTTGATAAATTTAATCCGTTTAACGTAAAACGCGCTGCGGGAGTAGGTATTCGTGTCTTCTTACCTATGTTCGGTATGCTAGGACTTGATTATGGTTTTGGCTTCGACAAACTAGATAGTTGGTCAAGTGGAGCGGGTTCAACATCAGGTTCGGATGCGTCCATCATGAGTAAAGGATTTTATCCAAAATTGAGCTTCACTATAGGAATGAACCTTGGAGAATTATAAATTATTACAATAAATGTTTAACTTCGCCGTTCTTTAGAAACAATTTTTTATATGTCAAAGTATTGTTTTCTTTTCATCTTGTTTTTTGGCATGCGATTTGCCAATGCACAATCGTACGCGTTTATTGATTCTGATTACATCTTGAAAAATGTGCCGGAATATGTCGAGGCAAAAGAGCGCCTTGATAAAATGGCCGAACGATGGACCAAGGAAATTGAAGAGCGCTACGGGGTGATTAAAACGAAAAAGTCAAGTTTTGACCGCGAAGAAGTACTTCTTCCAAAAGAGGAAAAAGAAAAACGCAAGAGTGAAATTGAAAAATTGGAGAAAGACGTCATCGATTTGCAAACGCAGCATTTTGGTTCGGAAGGCGACTATTTTCAAAAACGACAAGAATTAGTAAAGCCTATTCAAGATAGAGTTTTTACAGCAATGAAAAAAGTAGCAAAGAGAGAAGGATATTCCTTCGTTTTTGATAAAGCAAACCAAAGTAATTTGGTTTATGCAGAGAAGGAATTCGACATGAGCGATTCTGTTCTTGAAGAAATGGGTATAACAAAGTAACACACATAAAGAATGAAAAATTTACTATTAGGATTGGTTTTATTTATTGGATTTGGAGCAGCCGCTCAATCAAAAGTAGCACATGTAGACTCTCAAAAATTATTGGACACAATGCCTTCTCGCAAAGCAGCAATTGCACAGTTGGATCAAATTCAGAAATCCGGAGTGACGGAACTGGAAGAAATGCAAAAAGCATTTGAATCTGCGTACAAAATTTTCATGGAGAAAGGAAACGACATGCCCCCTATGATTAAGGAGAACGAGCAAAACAAATTGATGCGCATGCAACAAAACTTGGAAACACGCCAGTCGGAATTAGAACAAGAATTGAAAACGTATAGTGAGCAATTAAATCAACCGATTTTAGAACGTGTTCAAAAAGCAATTGAACTGGTTTCAGAACGCAAAAAATTGAACTATGTTTTGGATCAATCTTCCATGACGATGTATTACAAAGGCGGCATGGATATTACAAATGAAGTAATTACTGAATTGTTGATTTTAGACGCAGCTGCAACTAAAAAATAATCAGTATAAATATTATACGAAAAGGCAATCCATGTGATTGCCTTTTTTGTTTAGTTTTGAATCATGAACAAAAGAGCTCCTATCGGTATTTTCGATTCTGG
>CAIRMS010000083.1 GCA_903879765.1 uncultured Flavobacteriales bacterium | reverse complement strand
TTCAAATCCATAGCTTTTGTGGCTCGAATAGCAATTCTTTTTTCCTCTGGAGTTACTTTTATAACAGAGGCAGTTCCGCCAAGATGAATATTTGCTCGAAAAACTCCCCCAATCTAGTCATTTTTGCGAATTACCTTCTTTCTCATTGATTCGATCTAGTCCTATAAACTGACGCTTTTATTTTTGCTTATTACAGAACATACGGAACAATCAATTTTCGCACAAATTCTGATATATTTGTGTAAATCAAACATTATGAAAAATTTCTTACTAATATTTCTTTTTTTGGGTTCAGTTAAAATGATTCATTTATCTGCGCAAGAAAATCAATTTACTGATCCACGTGATGGGAGAACATACAAAACGGTGGCGATTGGTGATCAAATGTGGTTCGCTGAAAATTTGAAATTCAAAACATCAAACGGAAATTACTTTTCTTATAACAATGACCCGAGTGCTGTCAATATGTATGGGTATTTATATGACTGGAAAACGGCATGTAATGTTTGTCCCTCGGGATGGAGGTTGCCTAGCAATGAAGAGTGGTTGATCCTCACCAATTATGTGGGTGATCCATATAAAACTAAATTGATAAGTAAAGTTATGTGGGATGCACCTGAAAACGTAAGCAATTCTTTTGGTTTCAGTGGTTTGCCTGGCGGATTAAGGGATCATTTGGGTAATTACAGAAATAAGGGTATTGGTGCTTATTTTTGGTCTTCCAGCCCGCAAGATCAGAATTTTTCTTTTGCAAGAGAATTGGGTAAAAATGCGGGTAATTATGCCAGTCATCTATTTGGAACCAATAAAAACATGGGTCTTTCTGTGCGCTGCATGCAGGATTTGAAGTCATCGATTGAAGAAGAATACGATCAATCTGAATATGAGGAGTCAGCATACGAAGAACCTGAGACACCTCAATACGAAGAATCCTACGCGATACAGAAATCAGTAAAACAATACGCGGTGTTTAGAACACAATCTTGCAGCGAGAAACAAGATTTGTATTACAACTATTTGGGTGAATACGAATGTAAACCTGTAAAGTCAGCGAACATAAAAATCACTATTAATATTCACTTAAGCGATCCAATGTATGATGAAGCAACGGTAAGCATGTATGATGTGATAAAGAAATCAACGGATGAATTCCCCATAGAATATGTGGAATTACTAGAAGACGGTAAATTGTTGTTTCACTTCTCTGTGGTCAATCAACCTCACACATTTTTATTGGATGAATCCAATAAAAAGCTAAGCTGGAATTCAGAGTGGGGACATTGGCAGGAAGAATATTTCTTTAAATAATGGCAACGGTCCTTGTAGAAAGAATTCCTTCTGGAAACCAAACCGAAAAAATCTCCTTTTGTCCATAAGGACATATCTACTATTGACGAAGTTTACATCTTTGTTGTTTTCGGAGTTAGTTTTGTACCATCAATTGTAATGCACAAGTACTTTGTAATCTGAATAGATAGTGAGTTTTTTTTCAAAAATACACCTGGAAGGTGCATTTTTTGTTTTCAGTAACCACGATCTTAATCTTCTTTCTATATAGGAGTCTTCATAACATTTTTCCAACTCAAGACCTTTCCTAAGCTTCTGTTTTGATCAAATAGCCCGGTATGTACGATGGTTTTGCTTTCAATCAAATCAGGGATAAATTTTTCAAAGTAGCTTAGTCCCTTGAACATTTCTGGCACAATGGTTTCGCTGGCCTTTATTTCGACGAGGTTTAATTTTTCGGTATTTTGCCATATAAAGTCTACTTCGTGCCCAACAGCATCGCGCCAAAACCAAAAGTCAAGCAACAGATTTTGATGGTAGTTTTGCTTGATGTATTCGTTAATCACGTAGTTTTCAAATAAGCTTCCTTTGTAAGGACTTGTTTTCAGGCTTGAGGGATCATTTATCTTCAATAAAAAACAAAGTAAACCAGTGTCGTAAAAATAAAGCTTGGAGCTTTTTGTCACGCGCTTGTTTAAATTGGTATGATAAGGTTGTACTTGATAAAGAATGTAACTGGTTTCTAATACGGAAATCCATGATTTTGCGGTCGGTTGCGTGATTCCACACTCGTTTGCCAGCGAATTTAAGTTGACCAATTGTCCAACTCGAGCAGCACAAAGCATAATGAAATTCCTAAATTGTTTTAGGTTTTTAACTTGAATTAGCTCTGATAAATCTCGTTCAACATAGGTTTGAACATAATTAGAATAAAAGACTTTTGAAGGGATGTCCCTGTCATAAATCGCAGGGTAAAATCCTTTTTGAAGATTCACGGCATAATCCTCTTTCAACCATCCGGCATGCTCCATTTCTTGATGATCAAAAGGTAATAATTTGAACAAAGCTACTCGTCCCGCTAAACTTTGCGACACATTTCGCATCAAATGAAAATTTTGTGAACCGGACAAAATATATTGCCCCATTATTTTATCCTCATCGACTTTCGTTTGTAGGTAAGAAAACAATTCTGGAACACGCTGTACTTCATCGAATATTACAAAGTCCCCATGTTCAGCCAAAAATCCGTTTGGATCAGTTAATGCGTAATTTCTATGGTCTAAATTTTCTAAATTCACATATGCGTAGTTCGTGAATTCATTCTTTAAAAATGTCGTTTTCCCCGATTGTCTCGGGCCAGTTAATACTAAAATCGGATACTTACCTAGGTAAATTTCCATTTCTTTTTTTATTGTCCTAATACGTTCCATAAACTAATATTAACAGCACAAATATACACCTAATTTTGAAAATACACATATTATAACTTTGAAAATGCACTATTTACAACTTTGAAAATGCACTACCTATTACTTTGAATTTACACAGTCGTGAATAATTGAAATACAAAAGAAGTAACACGCGTAATTTTTTCACGTGAATGTTTCCCTTCTTGCGACTGATTTGATTATAAGCCTTTCTTTAAATACTGAAAATCCGCATTTCGAAACCTATTTTTTATCCTCCCGTAAACCACCCAAACTTTAAAACAACAAACAATGAAAAAATTAGTACTAAGCGCGGGAATTCTCGCAATGACTATGTCAGCAAAAGCACAACTTTTTACTTTTGATGCCGGATTGAAAGGAGCATATTGCGCAACACAGATGTTTAATAACAACATTTCTGATCTCGGTGCGATTCAAGATTACAAAATGTCTACAGGTTCCAATTACGGAGTTGCTTTAAACGCAAATTTGAAAAACATTGGCGTAACTATTGAATTCTTGGGAGGTCAGTTTAACACAGGTTACCAAGGTACGATAGGTTCTGGAAGCTTTGCTTCTACTTATACTTCAAATGTTGAACTCAACACATTTTCTATTCCAATTTTATTGAAATTAGGCGAGCAAACAGGTGGGTATACGGAAATTGGTATTTCGACAAATGGTGTAAGAAGAGCCACATATTCCAATTCTTTAACCACTGCTACTAGCGATGTAACTGGAAAGTATAATAATTTTACAACTGCGGTACTTGGTTTTGGTTCAAAAGTAAGCTTAGGCGATAAATTTCCGCTTATTTTAAATGTGGGAGTTCGCTTCCAATATGGCTTTACAGATGCAGGTGGTGTAGATGCCTTAGGTGTTGATTTATCGAATAAATTGGCATATCCAACATATCAAAATTCTTCTGCGGCTTCCATTGGATTAAACGTAGGATTGACCTACAAAATCAAATGAGGGCGTATTGTCAGCAGTGATGTTTAATACGATCTGTTGAGCAAGATTATATCTTAAACAAAAAGGGGGCTTGAATTTCAAGCCCCCTTTTTTATGTGTAGGAAATTTATTTATTTACAATGTGAATGAATCCATGTAAAGTATACAAGGTGCGCTGTACATCATCATATTCATACTTATCACTTTTAGGTGTAACGGTATAGAAATATACGCCATCCTCTAATTGACTGCCAGATTTATCTTTTCCATCCCAATCGTTTTTGTAGTCCTCGTTAAGGTAAACCACATTGCCCCAACGATTAAATACGGTTAAACTTACTCTGTCGTAATCTTCCCAATTGCGGATGATAAGTAGGTCATTGTTTTGGTCATTGTTGGTTGTGATCACGTTTGGAACAACTAACGGACATTGATTGTACACACGAATGTTTGGAGAAGTAATCGTTTTCCCACATTGATCCAAAGAACTTACTGTGAAGACGTTTAAATTGGGCTCCAAAATAGTTGGATCCACATTCACCGTATCATTATTTGGGAAACTAATTGGTTGCCAGAAATAACTGTAAGGTGGAACGCCATTTTCCACTTGACACCACATTTTTGTCCATTCACCAAAATCTGCACATACATTCACTGAATCAAGCGCTTTAATGGTTAACGGTAAATAATCAATGATTGTCAATGAAATCGAAGTGGTGTCAAATGTTCCATCACATGGATTCGGTACAATTACGTTAAAGAAAACCGTTTCATTCCCTTCGATAAGGCCATCGTAGATTGCAGAAATTCCAATAGTATCCGACAGAACTCCTGCAGGAATGATGAGTGTATCATTGATGAACGGGTAATCTTCTCCATTTGTAGCTGTTCCACTCAATAAAACTTGAACAATTAAATTTTCTGTTGCATCGGTTCTTCCAACAACAAATCCAGCAAAGCCACAATCTTCGATTAACTGAGTTGGACCGGTCACATCTACTTCAATTGGAAGTTCAACTTGACACGCAACAACACGATAGCCAAAGGTGCGTATTTTCGTATTAATTAAAATGCCATTACGGTATTCCTTCACGGCAACACCTGCAACATAATTTCCGATCAAATTCGGCGTAAATGCCATCATTCCAGTTTGAGAATTGATTGTGATGTTTGATCCAGTTCCAAACGGCACTAATTCAGTATACGTGGGATTCCAGTTAACAGGAGCGTAGGGTCCAGGAGTTTCTGGGTTGGGAACTACATTCGCAATGCTTCCTCCCAGCAATGGAGCCATAATTTCGTAAACAAGCGAATCTCCATCTGGATCAAATGCTGAATGGTCAAAGTTCAAGGTGTTTTGCGAACACAAAACTAGTGGTGGATAGTTGATGAAACGTGCTCCTTGATTTGGAACGATAATTAAGTTAGACCCAGGAATATAGGTTGTTAAGGTAATTCCGTTATTGGATGGATCTACAATATTGTCGATGTTTCCTGTCCAACAACAACGTTGATATGATAAATAATAACCTTCGACGTTGAAGGGCAATGTGATGGTATCAATGTAAATTGCTCGTTCCACACAAATGTCGTTTGGAGGAGTTACGCAGGGATCATCATACACAATTGGTAGAATATTTTGACTGAAAATACTTACGTCATAAGATGCATAAATTGTCCCATCCATGTAAAACACGGTATAATTTAAAGGCGTATCAAAACCAGTTGCGGAGTTGCAATCTCGGTAAATTTCAATCGTTACTTTGTATTGATTGTTCCCAAGTGAGTCATAATAAATTTCACCACCAATAATGTGTGATGCTTTTGACTCAAAAGAGAATCCAAGGCATAGAAAAAGTGTGAGTAAAGGAAAAAGGAGAAAACGAGTCATTCTAAACATAATAAATTTCATTGAGGCCTGTACTGGCCAATTTTGCACAAATTTACGACTAATTAATTGATGTCCTGTTTAGAAATTTGTTCAGATGAAGACAACGGACTTATGACGTAGAAAAATCGTATATTAGTTGCACGATGTTCAAGCAATATTACATATTCTGTCTTTTTTTTATTTTAACAGGAGCATCTGTTCATGCACAAGGAACAAAGAATCCTTCATTAGCACTGAAAGAAAAGATTTCGAATGCAAAAACAGATAATGATGCTTTACGAGCGACATTGGAGCTCATCGATTTCTATGAGCTGACGAATCTCGTGAAATGGAAGCAGTCTATTTTGTCCTTGCACTCAAATAAATCGCGTTATACTGCTGTGAAATCACAGCAGCTCATTGAGCTTTTCTATTCAGAATATTTGCTAAAGACAGGAAACACGAGTCAATTCAAATCGAATTTTTCAAAAAAAATGACAAATGTTCGATTTGATTCGAAGGAACTATCGTTTCGTTTAGATCGTCTGCGTTTTGAACTCGAATTTTTGAATAAACAATGGGGTGTTGCCAAGCAACTTGCCGACTCAAACCTCATCAAACTGCGTGGAAGTAGAAACAATGCCAAAAATTCACTTGTCTACCAGGATCTTACGCGTTTTTATTTGTCTCGGATGAAAAGAGATTCTGCTTATTGGGCATCAAATCAAGCCATATCCTATGCGAAAAGATCTCAGAAAAGGGAAATTTTGGTGAAAGCTTTGCAAAATCAAGCAGGTACATTTGGGTATTTTTTGGATTTGGAAGGAGCCGTGCAAAAAGAACTACAAGCAATTCGACTGGCGGAAGAATTACACATCGATCGATTAAAAATTCATTCATTTATGGAAATCGCTCGCTATTCTATGCTTGTTGAAAATTGGAATGAGGCATTAGGATATTTGAAAAGAGCAAATCAATTAGCACGGAGATTCCAAGATTTACATTCGACAGCATTGATTCAATTATTTTATTCTAAAGTGTATTTGAATCAGGGAAATGTGATTCGGGCGATGTACAATGCACGAAAAGCAAGAGCTTATTTTATGAAAGAAAACGATCTTTTTAATTTGGCTCAATGTGCACAT
>CAIRMS010000082.1 GCA_903879765.1 uncultured Flavobacteriales bacterium | reverse complement strand
ATCAAGCGGAGCGAACGAAAACGAAACAGGTAAAGGATGGGTAAAAGGAAATAAATTTTATGCTTCATATGGTGACAATACCATTATTTCCAATGGCATAAAAACGTGGACCGTGATCAAAGAAGAACGATCTGTGTATGAATCCGATGCAACTGACGACGAAGATGGCATCAATCCAAAGAAATTAATGACGATTTGGGAAACGGGATTTAAAAACAAATTCGACCGCGAAGACAAATTAAACGGAGAATCCGTTTATGTAATTGACTTGTTCCCCAAAGTTCCAACGAAGGCGGAATACCACACAATCGTTTTGTATATCTCAAAAACGGAAAACGAATTAAAAAAGGCGGTATTAAGAGCAAAGGACGGAACAGTTATGACTTATTCCATGACGAAATTCACGTCGAATCCAGAAATCGATGATAAAAAATTCGTTTTTGATAAAACGAAATTCCCTGGTTACCCAGTAATTAGAGATTAAAAAAGTCGAGGATTAATCTTAACGTTTTAAGGCACGATCCATTTCTCTGCGATCGTCTTTCTCCTTCAAGTCATTGCGTTTGTCGTGTAGTTTTTTACCTACCGCACACGCGATGTGAATCTTCACCCAACCCTTTTCGGAAAGAAATAATTTTGTCGGAATCAGTGTGTTCCCTTTGATTTTTAGAAATTTCTCTATTCGAACAATCTCCTTGCGATTCAAAAGAATTTTACGGTCAGCACGTGGCTTGTGATTGTAGAAAGATCCGTTTTCATATTCGGTCACATGCATGTTTCGAATCCAAACTTCATTGTTGTAAAAGATTCCATATGCCTCGAGAATACTCGCTTTTCCGTTTCGGATGCTTTTAATTTCCGTTCCTGAAAGTACCATTCCAGCAGTAAATTCCTCCTCGAGATGGTATTCAAATCGAGCACGTTTGTTCCGTATGTTAAGTTCTTTCACTGCCATGACTCCACAAAGTTAATCAAATGTTACGAGGGCTTATAACTTAACGATAGTATTTACAAAGAATCCATGCTGTTTTGAAAAGAATAAGTAAATTTGAAATTCAATTTTACACGTGAATATTCCATCAAAACATTTCGAAAAAGCCGTTGATCAACTTTCCACTTTACCTGGGGTTGGACGTCGTTCAGCTCTTCGTTTAGCCTTGGATTTATTCAAACGCAGCGAAATTGAAATCGCTGACTTCACAAGCGCCTTAATTGACTTCAAGCAAAAAGTATTGCACTGCAGCAGCTGTGGAAACATGACCGACGATCCAATTTGTTCCATTTGTGCCAATCCCAAAAGAGACCACAGCACTATTTGTATTGTGGAAGACATTCGCGACGTGATGGCCATTGAATCAACGTCTACATACCAAGGAATTTACCATGTACTCGGTGGAATCATTTCTCCGATGGATGGCATTGGACCTGCTGATTTGAACATCGAACGCTTGATCACTAAAATGGAAAAAGAACCTGTAAAAGAAATCATTTTTGCGTTGAGTCCAACCATGGAAGGAGATACCACCAATTTTTATCTATTCAAAAAACTTGGTCGTTTCGAGTGCTTAATCACTTCTATTTCCCGAGGAATTGCAGTTGGATCCGAATTGCAGTATGCAGATGAACTTACGCTTGGACGTTCCCTTCAACAACGTCAAGTATTCCAAAGCGGACATTAGTCCATCTCGTGAAAGAGTTTCGTTCGGTGTTTGAGGTAACGAAAAGTCAATCCAAACAAAGCGATGCCTCCTCCGAAAATCAACCATCCTTTTATGTAGGATTGGTGAAATTCTGAAAAGGGATAAATCTTATTGACAAGGAGAGAATAAATGCACAAGGCAATTGTCATACTAGCTGTCCAACCTGGGTATTCGTTTTTGAACACAATCCTCAAAGAAAAATCATTGGAACTCGAAGCATACAAAAATGGATTGGGAATCAAACGTGGAGTTCTGCGGTGCCATCTTTCATATTCCTGACCGAACTTTCTGCGTAGAAATTGCTCCTCCGCATACATAATGAACATGTAGTAAACAACAAAAACAATGGTCGCTACTGCAATCAACCAAAGAATACAAAGTAAGGTGGTCCACCCTACCCAAATCAGAATATTTGCCAGGTATAACGGATGTCGAACAATCGAATACATTCCTTTTGTATTCAAGACCTCTGCGACTTGATGACTGCGGTTACGTCCTGATGTGTGCATGCTACGGTGTCCAACGGTCAAAGCCCGAATCAAATGTCCCAACACGACTAAAAAAAAAGCTATTTCTTCGACCAAACCGTATGACAATCGTTCTGTGGTATCATTTAACTGGATAAAAAATGCCCCAACAGCAAAAATCACGGGCACAAATCCACGGTACTTAAAAAGTTGATTTCCTAGATGTTCGATTGAATTATTGAGCGACATTTCCAATTTAATTAGTATATTGCAGAGGCTTAACAAAATTAGAATTATTTACGAAAGTCCCATGAAAGAAAAATACGAATTAGAATTTCTGCTTAAAACATCACCGCGTATATTGGAGAAATTAATCAATACACCTGATGGATTATCAGAATGGTT
>CAIRMS010000081.1 GCA_903879765.1 uncultured Flavobacteriales bacterium | reverse complement strand
ATCCACTCATTGGAAAATCATTTGATACGGACTATTTGAATGATTATCGCGAACAGTCAGCAAAGTTTTTACGTGACAATCAGGTGTATAAGTTTTCGTCTAGCAGTATTTCATACACCGCTGATACGAATAAGCGTAACATGACTGTTCGATTAATCGTGCAGTTTGACGACCGTTACATTGCCTCTGAAACGAAAAAAGATAGTTTGATCCGAGTTCCTTATGTTGAGATGACTGTTTCTGATGTCTTTTTCCACCTATCGGATACAGTGAACATGGATGCTAGTTTTGCTATGTTGATGAAAGAACAGCAGTTGAGTTTGTATGATCCTATCGCACCACAATTCCTTCGAACCACGAATTCATTTATTTACGATGAAATTCCTTATTCAAAAAAGCAATTAAAGGAAAAAAATGTACCTCGCGGTACTCCTCATCCATTCAGAAAAATCACGGTAACTTATAATGGTGAAAAACCTTGGATAAAACCTTCTGTTTTGGAACTTCAAAATTACTTGGAAAATGAAAACAAATACAAGGAATATTATTTAGATCGAAGCTATCGTGCTATTGTTCAGTTAAATGTTTTTAGTTCAGTTAAACCCATTATAATTGAACAACCTGGTAATAAATTAGCGGTCCATTATTTTCTTGAACCAGCAAAAAAACAAACCTATGGTTTTGACCCGAAGTTCACATCTTCTACCGGTTTATTAGGTGCAAATGCCTCATTTAATTACACGAATAAAAACATCAATAGGGGTGCAGGGAAAATGACTTTTTCATTTGGAGGTGGATTTGAATCTCAACCCTTGGTATTCCAGGATGAATCCGGAGAAACGGTAGGAGCGGGAAAAGGTAGAACCTTTAACACCTTTGAATTTGGACCAAGTTTGAAGTTTGAAATTCCTGGATTATTCCCAACACCTGTAACTTTGTTAGGTAAAAGACAGAAACCGAGAACAGTTCTTTCTACTGCATATAATGTTGAAAAACGAAACATTTTCGATCGTAGTGTTTTTCAGTTAAATTACATGTGGAAATTCTTGGTGGGAAAGTCACAGGTTTTTCAAATGGGTTTACCAGGTGCATCGGTAATCAAATATGTGGCAATCAAGAAAAGCCCAGCCTTTCAGCAGCAATTAAACCAAATAAATGATGTGTTTTTAAATTCGACATATGACAATCAGTTCATATGGCAAGACTTTAAATTCTCCTTTGAGTATAGCAATAAAGAGAAGGATTTGAAGGATGGTAAGGAACGTAAAAATTTAGCGAATCTTTCTGTTTATTTCAATTCTACGTTCGATGCTGCTGGAAATCTCCTCTATCAATTCCGAGAAAGACAAGACACCTTAAATGGTCAATATTTATTGAGAAATCTGCCATATTCACAGTTCGTAAGATTAGACAATCAATTCATTATGAGCAAGCGTGTTTTATCTGGTTCTTCCATACATTTAAAAGTAACTGCAGGAGCTGGTTTACCCTACAAAAATTCGAAAACAGCCATGCCTTATGATTACAGTTTCTTTGGTGGTGGATCAAATGATAACCGTGGTTGGCGAGCAAGGGCTTTGGGTCCAGGTTCGTACAAGTATCATTTGGATACGAATCGCTTGGCTACACAGATTGCTGATATTCGTTTCGCTGGATCACTTGAATACCGCTTTAGTTTAGGGGAGACATTGAAAGGTGCGATATTCACAGATTTTGGTAATATTTGGACTTTTAGAGAAGATGCGAGTAGGGTTGGAAGTCAATTTCAATGGAAAACTTTTTTCCCGGAGATTGCTGTTTCATCCGGTGTGGGTCTGCGTTTGAATTTAGATTTTTTCATAATCCGTTTGGATGTCGGATTTCCAATTTACAATCCTGCTTTTGCCAATGGTGCGAAATGGGTGTTTCAAGAAATGGGAACACGCCAAACGTATTATCAAGAAGGAATGGATCATTTTAACATGGGTTTAGATGAAGTGAAGAAAATAATGCCGAAACCTTTTCTTCCGAATTACTTAAATTTTGGTATTGGTTACCCATTCTAATAAAATGTTATGTTGAGATATTCTTTTGTGTTTTTAACATTCTTATTCCTTTTAAACTCATGCATGAAAGGACAGAAAGTGGATTTAATTGTACACAACGCAAAAATTCATGTCATGAACGATGCGGGTTCTGTGTATGATGCAATGGCCATTCGAGATGGGAAGATTATTGAAGTAGGACCAGAACGTCAAATACTAAACAAATACCGCTGTGATGAGGAAATTGATGCACTAGGCAAAGATGTGTATCCTGGACTAACTGATGCACATGGGCATTTACTCATGTATGCGAATCAAAAACTTGGCGTGGACCTTTCTGGAGCGAAGTCCATGGATGAAGTGATTTACCGCTGTGAAAAATATTATGCCAAGTCGAGTAATAAATTTATTATCGGAGGCGGATGGGACGAATCCCTCTGGAGCAATGACTCTGTGCCAAATAATAAAAGACTGTCAGAGGTTTTTAAGAATATTCCTGTTTGTTTATATCGTGTAGATGGACACGCTGCATTGGCGAATCAATTCCTCATTCAAAAAGCAAAGGTAAGCGAAGGAAAAATCGATGGGGGGGAAGTGAAAATCGAAAACGGAGCACCATCGGGATTACTTGTCGACAATGCGATTAATTTGGTTTCAAAACATCTACCCGCGTATCCATTGAATCAAGTAAAGGATGCCATTCTTGAAATCCAAGATGAATTACTTCAATACGGTATTACAGGAACCCATGAAGCAGGGATAGATTTTAAACACATTCAGCTATTTAAATCGCTGGTTTCAAGTGGTAAATATAACTTGGAATTATACGCAATGTTAATGAATTCACCAGAAAACAGAGCATTTGCAGCGAAAAATGGTCCTTATCGTTTTCGTAATTTATCCATTCGAAGTTTCAAAGTGTTTGCAGATGGTTCCCTTGGGTCTAGAAGTGCTCTTTTGAAAAAGCCTTACAGCGATGATCACCAGAATCATGGCTTACTTTTAACTTCAGTTTATGAGATGCGCAAAATTGCACAGTTTTGTTTGAAGAATGGTTTTCAAATGAATACGCATGGAATTGGAGATTCTGCGAATGCACTCGTTTTAGAAATATATAAAAATGCGTTTGAAAGAAATCCTGATCATCGCTTTCGACTCGAACATTCCCAAATTATTGACCCTACTGACTTCTCGAAATTTGCTCAATATGCCGTTTTCCCATCTGTTCAACCAACACATGCGACTACAGATCAACGTTGGGCGGAAAAACGATTAGGGAAAGACCGACTTGTAGGCGCATATGCTTACAAAAGTTTACTTCGACAATATGGAATGTTGGCCATTGGAACTGATTTTCCAGTGGAGTCAACGAATCCATTTTATACAATTCATGCGGCCGTTCAACGTAAAAACCCGAAAAATGAACCTTTGAATGGTTTTCTTGTGAAGGAATCTTTGACGTTTGATGAAGTCATCAGAGGAATGACTATTTGGGCAGCCTTTTCCTCCTTTCAAGAAAATGAACTTGGAAGTTTGGAAAAAGGGAAAAAGGCCAATTTTGTCATCTTTGATAAACCTTTAGAAAGTAAATCTACCTTTGATCAAAACTACGCGTGGATGACATTTATTCGTGGAAAAAAGGTATATTCCTTAAATGAACTATAAGTTTTAGTGTTACCTATCTTTCCCATTAACGTTTAATTTTTAAATTTGAAAAAAATGCAAATGAAACAGCAAACTATTTACTTATTGTTTTTGGACTGGGCTTTACGCAAGTTTTTGCTCAAGCAATACCAGGAACACTAAATTGGTATAACGGAAGTGGGCAAGGAATGCACACGGAAGAAGCGTATAAAATGCTCAAGAAAAAGAAATCACAACCTGTTGTTGTCGCAGTAATTGACTCAGGTGTTGATATTGAACACGAGGATTTACAAGGAAAAATATGGGTAAATACAAAGGAGATTCCTGGAAACAAAATTGATGACGATAAAAACGGATTTATCGATGACGTTCATGGGTGGAATTTCCTTGGGAATGCATCAGGGGCTAACCAAGAAAATGCACGATTGGAAAAAACCCGCATCTACGCAAGGCTAAAAGATAAATATGACGGAGTTGATCCAAAAACGTTGTTCGATGACACTGAGTATTTCATGTACGCAAATGCGAAAGCACAAGTGGATGGAGAACTTGATAATTTGGAGCAATACAAAGAAGGTTTAGCAAACGGTCTCTTTGACGAAGAAACAAAAAAGTACATTGAAGATCAATTAAATTATAACCTGAACATTTATTACGACGATCGCACCTTAATCGGTGATAATCCCTTAGATTTTTCAGATGTAAATTATGGAAATAGTGATGTAGAAGGTCCTGACGCTTTGCATGGAACTCACGTTTCAGGAATCATTGCTGCAATCCGCGGAAATGATAAAGGTGGAGATGGTGTAGCTGAAAACGTGAAGATCATGTCTGTTCGAACAGTGCCTAATGGAGATGAGCAAGATAAGGATGTGGCATTGGCGATTCGTTATGCAGTGAACAATGGCGCTCAAGTGATTAATATGTCTTTCGGCAAGGATTACTCTCCCAATCAATACGAAGTGTATTTAGCGATGGCTTACGCAGATTCAATGGGAGTGTTGATGATTCATGCAGCAGGAAACGATGCAAAGGATGTGGATTATGAACCGAATTTCCCAACGGCAAAGTATGATTTTCAAGAGGTGTCTTTTTCTCATTTGTTGACAATTGGTGCATCAACGCGTGAAACAGGTGAAGCGAGGGTAGCTAGTTTCTCTAATTTTGGACAAACAACAGTAGACGTTTTTGCCCCAGGTTTAGAAATTTACAATTCGGTTCCGCAAAGTGCTTATATGAACTTGCAAGGAACATCAATGGCTGCTCCAATGGTTGCTGGTGCAGCAGCTATGCTAAAGTCTTACTTCCCTAACTTGAGTATGTTCGAAATTAAAAACATCCTCTTACAAACTGCCACGAAGTATACGGATTATGATTTCCCTTTACTATCTGTAACAGGTGGAATTATTAACTTGAAAGAAGCTGTTAAAGCGTGTGAAAAAGCCGATAAAGCACAAAAATAAGATGCGCAAATCGTTACTTTTCCTTTTTTTATTTTTTGCCTCTTTTAGTTGGTCACAGTGGGAAGTTACGTTTCGTCTGAATCAACTCGTGGATAACTGGCATTTATCAGCAACAAATGCGGACTTTCAAAAGTACTTCAATGCAACAACAGAAGATTTTGTTTTCCTAGGCACCGCTCCGGGTGAACGCTGGAATAAAGTCGAATTTCAATCTTTTTGTAAACCATATTTCGATAAAGGAAAAGCATGGGATTTTAAACCTAGTAAGCGGATGTGGAATTTTACCGCGAACGGCACAGTTGCATATTTCGATGAGGATCTTGAAACTTGGATGGAATCTTGTCGCGGAAGTGGTATATGTGTCTTGGATGCAAACGGAGAATGGAAGATTGCTTATTACAATTTGACGGTATTGATTGAAAATGAGAAAATCAAAGAATTCATTAAGCTGCGCAAGAAATAATGTTCGTTACAGATAATACGCTCAGTTCTGCAAAAAACTACTTTTTCGATCGACTAGCGGCCATATTCTCACCAACTGAATTGAAGTCCATGTGGACCCAAATCATTTGTAAACGGATGAATTGGTCGACAAGTGATTTACTTTTAAATCAACAGGAACGTTTATCCGAATCAGATTTATTGTACGTTCGTGGTTTTGTAAAAGGATTACTGAATCATGAGCCTTTTCAATACCTTCTTGGTGAAACGGAATTTTTTGGTTTGTCGATTTCGTGCGATGCGCGTGCCTTGATACCGCGTCCAGAAACAGAGGAACTCGTTGAGTGGATTATCGAAAGCACAAAAGATCCTAAACGAATCATAGATATTTGTTCTGGAACAGCATGTATTTCCCTTGCATTAAAGTCCAAGTTTAGAAATGCACTAGTTCAAGCCTTGGACTTCTCTCGCGACGCATTGAACTTAGGTGAGGAAAATGCCCGTAAATTACAGCTAGATATTGAAGTAATCCATGAAGATGCGCTCAACTTTAGTATTGCTTTCCTCTCTCAAGAGATGAAATACGATGTAATCGTTTCCAATCCACCGTATATTCCAAATAATGAGAGAATGACCATGTCAAAGCATGTCCTTGAACATGAACCAGAAATGGCCCTTTTTGTGGACGATGTTGATCCCATTATTTTTTACAAAGAAATCATCAAATTAGCAGATAAGAAGTTGGTGAAAGGTGGACTTTTGTTTTTTGAATTACATGAATCCTTTGGAAACGAGGTGAAAGAATGTATTCAATTATTTGGATTTGAGGAAATTGAAATTCGAAATGATTTACAAGGAAAATCCCGAATGTTGAAAGCACAAAAAGTGTAACTTTAACCTATGAATTCAGAACAGGTAAAATCGGAAATCGATCGATTAGTGAATGAGTTAAATCATCACAATCAATTGTATTACATCCACAATTCACCTGAAATTTCAGATTTTGATTTTGATCAATTGCTGAAGGAGTTGGAAAAACTGGAAAAAGAATTCCCTCAATTTGCTTCGGAAAACAGTCCGACAAAGCGCGTTGGTGGAGATTTAACAAAGAAATTTGAAGCTGTTTTTCACCGCTATCCAATGCTATCTCTTTCCAATACCTATTCCGAAGTGGAAATTGTGGATTGGGAAAATCGCATCAAGAAATCCATTGACGAAGAATTGGAATATGTTTGTGAATTAAAATACGATGGCGTTGCGATCGGAATTCGCTATGAAAACGGACAATTGTCTTCTGCTGTAACCAGAGGAGATGGTGAGAAAGGAGAATTGGTCACAACAAATGTCCGAACAATCCGAACGATTCCACTGCAATTACAACACGATTTTCCACTCGATTTTGAAATCCGTGGTGAGATATTCATGCCTCACGAGCAATTTGCTTTGCTGAATCAAGAACGTGAAGAAGCAGGAGAGGCATTGTATGCGAATCCAAGAAATACCGCGTCAGGAACCTTAAAATCCTTGGATTCAAAGGTTGTTGCTGACCGTAAATTGGATTGTTATTTATACGGCCTTTACGGATTGAATGAGCAACAAGCAGGTCACTTCGAATCTGTTTTGAAAGCTGAAGAATGGGGATTCAGAATTCCTCCACCGGAAAAAAGATTTATTGAGAAAACAACAAGTATACAAGGAATAATGGACTTCATCCATCATTGGGATGTTGCCAGAAATGAACTTCCATTTGACATTGACGGGATCGTGATCAAGGTGAATTCCTATGATCAACAACGTCGCTTAGGTTTTACAGCTAAGTCACCTCGTTGGGCCATTGCCTACAAATTTAAAACAAGTCAGGTTGAAACAATCTTGGAGTCTGTCACCTATCAAGTTGGTAGAACAGGTGCGATCACGCCAGTTGCTAATTTAAAACCAGTTCAACTAGGTGGGACGACGGTGAAACGTGCATCTCTTCACAATGCCGATCAAATTGAAAAATTGGACTTGCATCTTTATGACCTCGTTCAGGTGGAAAAGGGAGGGGAAATTATCCCGAAAATTGTTGGAGTCAATTTGAGTCAGCGTCAATCAATGGAGAAAATCGTCTTCATAGAAAATTGTCCTGAATGCAATGAATTATTAGTTCGTAAGGACGGTGAGGCGCAACACTACTGTCCGAATGAAACAGCATGTCCACCACAAGTGAAAGGTAAAATCGCACACTTCATTAGTCGAAAGGCAATGAATATTGATGGATTAGGCGAGGAGACGATTGAAGTTTTGTATGCTAAAAAATTAATCAAAGATGTAAGTGACCTGTATTCCTTAAGTTTTGATCAATTACTCGAGTTGGACCGAATGGGAGAGAAGTCAGCGAATAATCTACTGAAAGGAGTAGAGGCTTCAAAGAAAATCACTTTTGAACGTGTGCTTTTTGGACTTGGAATCAGATTTGTAGGTGAAACAGTGGCGAAAAAATTGGCGCAAGCATTCGGTAATATGGATGCGCTTATGCAAGCAAACTATGATGAACTAATCGAAGTAGAAGAAATTGGTGAAAAAATTGCTGTCT
>CAIRMS010000080.1 GCA_903879765.1 uncultured Flavobacteriales bacterium | reverse complement strand
TTGTCGTCAAGGATAAACCATAACGTTTCAATTTATCTTTGTCCACGTTAATTCGAAAAGCCCTGCGTTCACCACCGATGACTTGAACTTCCGCAACACCTTTTGTTTGTTTGATTTGTGGTAGAATTTGATCATCCATTAATTCCATTAAATCACGATCGGACATATTGGATGCAACAGCACTCACTTGTAATACAGGAGAAGCGTTCGGTTCTATTTTCGCGACAACAGGCGTTTGCGCTCCCTCAGGAAGGTTATTGAGAATGTTGTTTATTTTGCGCTGTGCATCCTCCAAAGATTTATCAATATTCGCGGATGCTTTAAATTCCAACAACAACAGTGAGGCATTGTCTAAGGAAAAGGAAGTCACCTCATTGATGTTTTCAATTCCACTCAAGGCATCCTCTAAAGGTTTAGAAACTTGCGTCTCTACCGTTGCAGGTGATGCTCCTGGATATGTTGTTGTAACCGTTAATAAGGGAGGAGAGAAATCAGGAAGTAACTCATAAGAGAGTTGATTGTAACTGATGAGTCCACCACCAATTAAAATCGTGAAAATCACGACAATAAACGATGGACGTTTGATCGATAGTTCTGTGAGTGTCATATCTGCTTACTTAGCCAATTTTACATTTGTGTTATTCTCCAAATTCACTTGTCCTTTGACAACCACAATATCATTTTTAGTCAAGCCAGAAACAACTTCTAAATACTCACCGTCGGATGTTCCCGCAGTAAAAGATGTTAAAATCGATTTGCCATTTCTCACAACGTACACCTGAGGATTTTTGGATGAACCGACCAATGCTTTTCTTGAAACAGCAAGTGTAGTAACACTCGTAGAGTTTTCTAGAGAAACAGAACCATACATTCCAGCCATGATCTTATTCGCCGCATTGTTTTGAATGCTTGTTTGAATTTTGAAATTATGTGAACCATCCGCTTGCACAGCGATCATGCTAACATTTCCTTTAAATTCTTCTTTTCCATAAATATCCGCATTCGCCATGACACTTTGCCCTTTCTTAAACTTCATCACATCACGCTCTGGAACAGAAATCGTTAACTTCAATGTAGAAATGTCGGTTAATTCAACTATCGGTGTTCCTGGCATAACCATTGAACCAAGATCCACTAGTTTTTTCGTCACTACCCCGCTGAAAGGCGCTACAATGGAGGAACTTCTTAATTGTTTTTGTAATTGCTTCAATTGAACTTCAGCGGATTTAAGAGCCAATTCCATTTTTTCTGCTTCTATTGCAGAGATTGCTTGGTCTTTGCGCAGGTTCGAAAAACGAGCATTGTCATTTTTCAATTGTTCAATGTTCAATTTCGCGTTTTCAATTTGCAATTGCGTCAATTCATTGTCTAAACGAGCTAAAACTTGTCCTTTTCCGACCACATCGCCTTCCTTAACAGTCAATTCGATTAATTTTCCAGAACCATCAGAAGCTACGTTATTTTGGTGATTTGCTTCGAATGTCCCTAGAAAGCTCATAGAACGATCAAAAGTATGGATTGTGGGATTTTCTGCCTCTACAAGAATGGCTTGTTTGGAGTCGTAAATAAAGATTTTTTCTTGAGCTGCTTTTTGATTACTGAATAGTTTAACAACAAGTAAAGCAATGACTACAATGGTAACAACTGCGATGGAGATTATTCGTTTCATTTTTATTCTTATTTTATATTTCCGATTGATTTTAAATATTCTAGTTCAGCTTGACGCAATTGAATGTAGGCCGAAACAACATTCGACTGCGCCTGTTCAAGTCCGGTTTCAGCCATAATCAGGTCATTCGAGCTAATTAATCCTTCTTTGAATTTTAGATTCGCATTGGCATGTACATTTTCTGCCAATCTAAGTTGTTCCTTGCTCACGTCTAAAGACTCAGCTTTCACGGTAATTTGACGTTTATTTGTCGTGATCGTATAATTCAATTGTTGATTCAAAAGTTCATATTGATTATCGATTTTCTCCATGTTTAATTGATTCAACTTCGCTTTGTTCACGCGTTCCATTCCTGAGAACAAGTTCCAATCCAAACGAAGGCCAAGGAACGCACCTGGGATTCCAGTTCTGAAATCATCTTCTGGTTTGAGGTTGATGTTATAATTGTAAATTCCATAAAAATTCACATTTGGTAAATAACTCATTCGGATTCCTTTTCCTTCTTCTTCGTTCAATTTACGTTGCGACTCCACCAAATTCAATTGCAAAAGATTTGGAGCAGCTTCCTTTAAAATGGTTTTTTGAACCATGACATCCTCAGAGAGTATGACTTGCTGACTTGACGGCATACCGATTAAAATCTTTAATAAGTTTTCTAATTGATCTTTGGTCGCGAGTAAATTGGACTTCGAATTCATCAAACTCAATTCATTGATTTTAATTTTATCCACTTCCGTTGGAATGATTACACCCTGCGCAAGAGAAGCCTGCATATTCTTCAAAATAGCTCGGGCATGAACAATGTTCGACTCAATAAAGGACAATTGTTGATTTACACCTTGAAGTAAAAAATAAGTATTCGAAACTTGATAACGCACCTCTTGAATAGCGATCTCACGTTGCGTTCCAACTAGCTCCGAATTTATCTTCAATGCAGCTAATCCATAATTCACTTGAGAATTGAACAAAATCTGAGTCAATTGTAGGTTATTCGACAAAACGAAAGGAACTCCAAATTTTACTGTATTAAAAACTCCAACAGGACCACCGAAAGCAGATGCTGGAATAATTTGTCCAGGGATGACTGCATTGTACTTATAGTCTGCATTGAAATTCAACTGAGGCATTCTCGAGGAGAGGTAAGCTTCTCGTTGACGTTCGTTCATAAGAACATCTAAGTTTGCATTGCGAATTTGAAGGTTGGCTGTATCAGCCATTTGAATACAGGTGGATAAATCCAGTACTTGAGCACGTGAGGTATTCAGGTGAAAAAGTACTAAAAACAGACCTGCGATTTTAAACGATTTACGCATGTTTATTGGTATTAGGAAATAAATAATTAATCAACATTTCTTTGACTATTTCTTTGTGCTCATTTAAACGAGCCTCGTGTTCATTATCATCAATCTGGTAGATACCACAGATGAGTTTTTTACTCATGATTGGGAAATGACAGTTGGACATAAATAACAACGTAACATTTATCATGTTTACTTTACGCATGTGTCCTTGAGCTTGTGCCTTTTCACATTCTTCGAAAATCCCGGTTTTGTGCAAGCGACCCAAAAATTTGGATTGATCGAGTTCTGCATCTGATTCTTGATTGAGTCCAGCATGGATGAACAAAGGTAATTCAGGATGTTTTCGTAAAAACTCGAATTCTTTATCGATCAACATGCGTGTTTTATCTTCTAATGGTAGGTCTTGCTGAAAAACATCTACCATGCTTTCAATAAAATCAGAAAGTGCGGCCTCGAGAATTAATTCAAACAATTTGCCTTTAGAACGGAAATAATAATTGAGTAAAGCAACGTTGATTCCAACTGACTTGGCAATTTCACGCGTTGTACATCCGGAAAATCCTTTTGTCATGAATACTTTGCGTGCAGCATCCTTAATTTTCTGTTCCGTACTTACGTCTTTTTTCATTTTTGTTTTGAGCGTTGCAAAGTTAAACACTTATTTTAAACAATTGTTTAAAATCGATGAAAAATTAAACGCTTGTTTAATTTTTTTTTTAACGGACAAAAAAAAGGCTTGTGAAACACAAGCCTTTCATGCAATAAGTTATTTCTTACAAACCGTTCGCTGCTTTACGCAAAGTTAAATCCAAGAACAATTCATCCATTTTTTCTTTTTGTTTTTTGTCACGGTTCGATAAATCTAATTGACCTAGAGTTTTCAATGCCGCTTCAGCATCCACTGTATTTCTCATCGCGAAGTAACACTCTATCAAATCAAAATAAACTGCAACTGTTACATCTTTATCGAT
>CAIRMS010000079.1 GCA_903879765.1 uncultured Flavobacteriales bacterium | reverse complement strand
GTACGACCTTTGAAGAAAATAATGCGATAACCTTGCAAATAGAGCAGTTTTTATTGGCTCAAAAGGATGTTGTAGAAACAGTGTTCGCGAATGTTGGTGGACCAAGTTCAGGGATGGGAGCAACTTCGTTTGGATCCGAAAACCGATCTGAGATCACTGTAAAAATGAAGCCTGGGATGCAAAATAAGTATCCAACCTTGAAGTATATGGATGAAATCAGTAAGCGGATAAAATCTCAGCATGCTGGCGTCGAAGTGAAAGCCTTGAATATTGGAATGGTAGAATCAGAAGAAGCACCGATTGAAATGTTCCTTTCATCCGATGATAATGATTTGTTGATTAAAGAAGCAAGAAGGTTGAAGGCACATTTGTTAACGATAAATGGTGCTAAGGATCCAGCAATTTCAACCGATGACATCACTCCGGAAATTCGTATTGAATTAAACCGTGAGAAAATGGGTCAACTTGGATTACCGATTGCTGTTGTTGGTATGCAACTTCAGAATGCACTTGCAGGAAACGATGATAGTCAATTTGATGTCAAAGGACATGAGTACGATATTCGCGTGATGGTAGATGCGTTTGACCGTAAAAATGTGGATGATGTGAAAAACATGACCTTTAATACATCCGACGGAAAACAAGTTCAATTAGGTGAGTTTGCCGAAGTTTCCGTAGAAAATGGAAATGGAACATTGGAACGTAAAAACCGAATTCCAAATACGACGTTACGTTGCTGGGTTTTGGGAACAGCTGCCGGAAATGTTTCAAAGGATTTAGAGAAATATTTAGAAAGTAATCCGCTGGATGAAAATGTTCGATTAACATGGGGTGGTGAAATTAAGCGTCAGAAAGAATCAATGGGTGCTTTAGGAACAGCGATGGGGATTGGATTAATTCTCGTTTACTTAATCATGGTGGCGTTGTATGATAATTACGTGTATCCATTCGTTGTCTTGTTTTCGATTCTCGTATCATTAATTGGCGCAATTTTAGCTTTGGCCTTGAGTTCTTCCAATATGGGAATCTTTACGATGTTAGGAATGCTCATGCTACTCGGGCTCGTCGCCAAGAATGCCATTTTGATTGTCGATTTCACCAATCACCTCAAAGAAACCGGAATGTCGACGTATTCTGCCTTGTTGAAATCAGTGAAAGAGCGTATGCGTCCAATTTTAATGACAACCATTGCCATGGTCGTAGGGATGATTCCAATTGCAACAGCTACCGGTTCCGGTGCGGAATGGAAAAACGGACTTGCATGGATTCTAATCGGTGGACTTACCAGTTCGATGTTCTTAACCATAATCGTAGTACCGATGATGTACTATACTGTGGATCGTATTCAAGATAAATTTCGTGCTAGAACAAAAAAGCTTGTTGTTGATTTAGAGGATTAATACGTTTAAAAATAAAATTAAAGCTCGTTTAGTTAAAAACTGAACGAGCTTTTTTTATCAAAGTATAGGCAATAAATCAATCTTTGTTCTCCAGCTTGTTCACCACATCTCTTCATTAGCACATTAGTTCATTAGCACATTAGCACATTGAAACATTACCACATTGCTTCATTAGCACATTAATTCATTAGCACATTGGTTCATTAGCACATTAGCACATTGAAACATTAGCACATTAACTACTCAACAACCAACTTCTTCACCTGCTTATGCCCATTATTGTCAAGGTAAATAAAATAAGTCCCGCTGGGAAAAATACTTACATCAAATAGGCTAGTAGTTTTGTCAATGATAGATGATCTGAGTAATCTTCCACTTAAATCCAAAAGTTCAATTGTTGCACCGACCATTTTATCTTCCACTTGAATCGTCATTACATCCTTCGCTGGATTCGGATAAACCATCCATTGTCCAGTTTCAAATTCTTGAATGGAAACGGAAAGTTGAAAATCATTGGTGATATAACTGCAACCAAAGGAATCGGTGATTTGCGCACTGTAGGTTCCATTTGCTAGTGGCGTGATGGTGTCGTTCTGTTGATCTGTGATTAATTCTCCGTCCATGTACCATTCGATGACGGATGAAGCCGGATAATTGGACAATATTAAGTTATTTGTTGAATTGAGCGAAATACTAGGATTCAATAAGGGATTGCAATAAACGGCGCTAAGTGTATCAGAGAAACTCACGCAGCCCGTGGGATTAATCGCGATAACACTATAAATCCCACTTTGGTAAACGACATGAGTGAAATTCGTTGCTCCAGCAATTGGACTACCATTAAAATACCATTGGTAAGCGTAAGATAAATTGGCCGTAGAAAGTGTGTGATTTACCTGATCATAGGATATTGTTGGGATGGATGGAAACCCATAGACATGAACGGTATCTTGGGCAATAACCGTTGGACTTGGATAAATGACTTGATGATTAATCGAGTAATTAAAATTCGATGTTCCAGCGCCGCAACCGTTACAACCATTCAAATTCAATGTATGACTTCCCATAAAATCATCTGCACCAAAATACGTTTCCCCAAAACTTTCATCCGCTTCCCAAATTTCGATGGTATAAGTCTGTTGTGGATTTAAATTAATGCTGGTGTTCCATTGAACAGGTGGATTCTGGTCTCCAATAATCGAAGACTGATAGATTTGAATTCCATTTTGAAATAATTTAAAATAAGTATCTGCGTTTTCAAAGGATGGAAATGAATTCCCATAATTACTCATACTATTAACGTGAATGCTTGAAAGTGTATATACATCCATTGTATCAATAGAATTCCAAGCCGTATAATAAACAAGGTATTCTCCTGGACTCGTATACACTTGCGGTGCTGGATTCTCACTCAGCGAAATGTTTCCATTACCAAAGTTCCAATAGTAGGAAAGCATTCCAGGATTGTTGTTCGTGAAATTTACAGTAATTGGTGCACATCCGGAGGATCCTAGCATGTCAAAGCCATTATTGGAAACACTTGTTGAATTTGGCAGTACTTCCATGTAAATTTGAAAGGTAAATGGATAACCTTGAACGATGGTTAAATCCGCAATAACGGTTACATCAATGGTATATTGTCCGGCAAGTAGGGGAGTTCCACTAATGTGAACACAACCATATTGATTCACTTGCGGATTATAATTACAATTGTTCGTTAGATTATTGCATTGCCAAGAAAGTCCTACAGGAAGTGTGACAGAGAGAATATGAAAATTGGTGAAATTATATCCCAATGTATCTAAAGGCATGACAAAAGTAATGTCACTTCCATAAGATTGACCAACATTTCCGGTAGGAAGAGTATCCGGATAAATACCCGTCACCGTCTGAGCAAAGTCGATGTTGCAAATTTGCGCATGTAAGGAATGAACGAAACAAAAAGATAAGCAGGCAAGTAAGTTTTTCATGGTGTAGTAGTTAGGTTTATCGAAATTAGAAATAACCAAAATCAACACCAATTAAATGGAAAGCTATAGTCGAATTTAAACGGATATAGTCGTTGAAGAAAGGCTTTATGCCCGCGGGCCAAGTTCAATCAATTCAAGGTCATGTATGCGATCATTGGTGATGCAAAATCGCAAAATCGTTTTTACTTTATGGAATCCTTTGAATCCGCAAGCTCCGGGATTCATCCACAACATATTGAATTTCGGGTCCATTTGAACGAGGGTGATATGCGAATGACCACAAATAAACAACTTTGGCGCACCGTTCTTCATTAATTCAGCGTAAGCCGGATTCGCATATTTTCCTGGACGTCCAGCAATGTGAGTGATCAACACGGTTACATCTTCCACCTTAAACCTCAAAAATTCTTCTGTATCCTTTCGAATAGTGTGGTCATCGATGTTTCCCCAAACAGCCCTAGTAGGTTTGAAAGCACGCAATTCATCTAGCGCTTCCAACGAACCAATATCGCCTGCGTGCCAGATTTCATCCACATCTGCAAAATATTTTTTAATTTTTGGATCGATAAATCCATGTGTATCAGATAGTAATCCAATTTTTTTCAAAATGCTTTTTTTATTGAGCAAAAATACAAAAGAATCAATTGTTAGCATCTTGTGAAGAAATTATTAAATATTCGACGAAACAATGTAAATATTCACCAGAACACCCTAAATGTTTAAAAGACTGCGGATAGTTTTCAACAATTTTGACGAAAACACTATTTATCCCTAATTTTCGGAAACTAAAACCATTAAATCTATAAACTTTTCCTTATGAATTATCTCAAAAAGATTAGTCCTGTGAGTTTATTGTTATTCGCTTTATTGTGTACAACGAATTTCGTTTTTTCACAAAAAGCAAACATTGAACCAGAGGTTTATGTACCCGTTCCAATGGAGGAATTACCTTTCTTCAACAATGACGAACTAGCTCTTGAAAAAGCACAGCAAGTAAGTGATTTTCAAATGCGCATCTATGCTTTTGCGGCATCAAACGATCAATTAGCTATGTTGACTCAAGTCTCTAGCGATTTGGATTTGAAACGTAAAAAACTTTGCCCGAATTATCCTGGTACTTCAGCGCTAGATGCTGACCGTCGCATGGTAGAACGTTGGGTATTGGATTTTCCGGAAGAAGTAGTTTACTTCGATGGGATTTTGAATACCATTCTTTTCCGTTTAGGAGAAACAAACTAATAGATTTTATAAATACTTAATAAGAAAAAAATGAAAAACAAATACTCAGTACAATTTGTGAGTCGCTTTATACTGCCAATCTTCGTGGCGGTGTTTTCCCTTTTTGTTTCTAAGGTAACTTTAGGTCAAGCTGGACAATGTAGTGGTGGTGGATGTACGATGACTGGTTTCTCATGGGGAGCTGCGCAGTCCACAACATCTTCAACATTTGTAAATTCAGTAGCCGGTACATACGGAGGGGAGTACAATACCTATAACGTAACTAGTGGCAATACCTATGAGTGGTCTCTTTGTACTACAGATGGCGCAACAAATCCAACATTTGACGGACAGTTGACTTTGAAAAATACCTCCAATACTATTTTATGCTATAGTGATGACCTTTGTGGTGCGAGTCCGAAAATTTTGTGGGTTGCCACATTTACTGGTCAAGTAAGAGTTTTGGTAACGCAATATTTTTGCTCAACTAATTCAAATAGCCATACTGTACGTTGGAGACAAGCTGCTGCTGCTGCAACTGGTCCTGTTACTTGCTCCAATGCAAACGCATATGGGGCATCTGGTGCTTCCTACACTGGAGATGAGGAAATCTTCAATGTAACTTTTGGAACCTTATCAAGTACATCTACATGTGCAACCACTGCACCAGGAGCAAATTCATCTAATCAATTATATTCAAATTATGCTGGACAATTAGCTGCGCCAGTAGTGAATCCTGGTCAATCGATTCCTTGGAGTGTGAATGTTGGAACATGTGGTGGATGGTATGGTGTAAATCTACGTATTTACTTCGATTTCAATATTGATGGTGACTTTGTTGATGCAAATGAAAACCCAGTAAACATTACAGCAGTTAACGGAGTGAATTCGGGAACAATTGCTATTCCAGCGGGTGCAACTGTTGGACAAGCAAGAATGCGTGTGATTGCGACAGAAGGTACGGTACCCGGTCCAACCGGAACATACGCATGGGGTGAAACAGAAGATTACTGTATTCAGGTAGCGGCTGCGGTAAACTGTTCGGGTATTCCGAATGCGAGTACAGCGACAATTTCAACAACTGGTGGTTGTCCAAATGCAAGTTTTACACTTTCAGCAGCAAACTTTACGTTTGGAACAGGTATTTCTTACCAATGGCAATCTTCACCAAATGGTGTGACCGCATGGTCAAACATCGTGGGAGCTACTGCGACAAACTACACATCAAGTACAGCTTCGACTTTATATTATCGTTTGGTCACTTCTTGTTTGTTTAGTGCTTCTTCCAATCAGTCAAATGTGGTGAGTTACACGGTAGCAGGAAACCAATGCCAATGTGGTGGATATCCAGCAAGTGTTCCTTACTATAACTATTACAATGACATTACGAATGTTTCGATTGCAGGAATCAATAATTCATCAACATGTGGAACCGTTGCTCCTGGAATAGGATCTCAATTAAACTTGTACGCTAATTATACTGGTTCTGTAGGTTCAGGTAGCTTACAACAAGGACAAGTGGCAAACTTTAGTTTAACATCGACGGGTTGCGTGTTCGGTTCAGGAAGTAACTTCTTCCAAATTTATATTGACTACAATCAAGATGGTGACTTTTTAGATGCAGGGGAATTGTGTTATTTCCAACCGGCAAATGCTGCTGGAGATCAAACGTTAACAGGAAACTTCGTTGTTCCTCCGACTGCTACTGTTGGAGTGACACGCATGCGCATTGTGAACGTAAATTATGCTACCGCAGATGCTTATAACTATGCAACATATACCTATTACTATGGTGAAACAGAAGATTACTGTATCACGATTTCTGTTCCACCGCCATGTGCTGGTACACCAACACCTGGTAATACAATTGCTAGTCCAAACTCAATTTTTGCTGGACAAACAACGGTATTAACCACTCAAAATGCCACTTCAGGTACAGGTATAACTTACCAATGGCAGTCTGCAGCTTCTGCTACAGGTCCTTGGACAAACATTACAGGCGCGACTAGCTTCAATTACACAGCTACACCTACAGCTACCACTTGGTACCAATGTGTAGTGACGTGTACAAATGGTCCTTCGACAGGAACATCGGCACCTGTGCAAGTGTTATACAATCCTTACTGTAATCCAGCTTACGTTTATGGAACGCAATACGGAGATTTAATTTCTGCAGTAGCTATTCCGACGACTACTTTGAATAACGTTTCTGGAACCGCTACAAATGGCCCTTCTTACACGTACTATTCGAACATTGCTGCTCCAACATTACAAGCAGCTACTTCATATAATCTACAAGTGACAGCGGGATCATTTACATATCAAGCCTTTGCAGCGTGGATTGATTACAATGATAATTACATCTTTGAGCCGTCTGAAAAAATTGGATTCTCTCCAGCTTTTACTACGGCAGCATTCCAAACGGTAACTTTCCAAATCAACTTAGCGTGTACGCCTCCACTTGGAGTTCACCGCATGCGTGTAAGAGGAGTTTATGCTACTGCTGGTGCTTCAATTGATCCTTGTTCAACCTATTTTTATGGTGAAACAGAGGATTATAATGTGAACGTCGTAGCTGGTGCTCCTTTTACGCCTTCGTTTACAGCATCACCAACAACAAGTGCATGTACATTGACGGACTATACGTATACTACTCAAGCAGGCATGCAAAGTTATATATGGGGAATCCCAGGTACAGCAGGAGTTGATTACACGATTGTATCCGGTGGAACTACTACGTCAAACACGGTTACTTTACAATGGTTGACAGGTGGAAGTAAAACAGTTTCTATTAACTACTTAAATGCATCTGGTTGTACAAGTACCGGTGCCGTTTCAACAACGGTGACGGTTCAAACTACTGTTGCAATTGTTCCGATAACGGGAACTCAGTCTGTATGTGCTGGATCTCAAGTAACATTCGCAACGACAACTCCTGGAGGAACGTGGTCTACAAGTAATACAGGAATTGCAACCATTGTTACATCAAACGGTGTTGTTTCTGGTATTGCTCCAGGTACAGCAACAATGACGTACACGGTTCCAAATCCAGGTTCATGGTGTCCAGCGTCAACTGCTACAAGAGCAATTACAGTTCTTCCTACTCCAATTTTGACAACTAGTTTAGATGTGGATTTATGTGCAGGAGCAACAACAACATTGACTGGTACAGTTGGGTTCAATACAACATGTAACCAAACAATTACACTTTATGATTCATATGGTGATGGATGGAATGGTTGTACTGCGACAGTTCTTGTAGGTGGTGTTCCCGTTTTAACAAACATTACGCTTCCTTTCGGTGCAGGACCATTAGCATTTTCTTTCCCTTCCTCGAATGGACAAGCAATTCAGGTGACATTTACTGCCGGTTCATGGGCTTATGAACCGTTCTTTACGATTACAAATGGTGCAGGAACGAACTTAGTAACGAATTACTTCCCGTTTGCAAATGGCACATGGAATGGTACAGCTTCAGGGTGTCCTTCTATCACGCCAGTTTGGTCTCCAGCAACGGGATTGTCTGCAACGAACGTTCTGAATCCAGTGGCTAGTCCAGCGACGACACAATCTTACACGATGACCGCTTCAGCTCCTAACGGATGTTCAGCTACATCTGCACCGATTACTGTAACGGTATTGCCGGTTCCAGCTAACGCGCCGATTGCAGGTCCAACCTCAATCTGTGCTGGTAATCCAGTGAGCTTTACGAATCCAGTATCTGGAGGATTGTGGACAAGTTCAAACACTTCAGTTGTGAACTTAAACGGATTAACAGGATCAGGTGTTGGATCAACATCAGGTTCATCAACGGTCTCTTACACAACAACAAGTACCAATGGATGTACGACAACAACAACAGCGAATCTTGCAGTAGTGGCTATTCCAGTTGCAACAATCACAGCAAGTGGTTCAACAGCAATTTGTCAAGGTTCAACTGTAACCTTAACAGCAAGTCCTGCGGCTACTTACTTATGGAACAACAATGCGACAACTCAATCGATTACTGTTTCTACTAGTGGAACGTATTCAGTTGAAGTAACAAATGCAAATGGATGTACATCGGCTATCTCAGCTCCGACAACAGTAACGGTTAATGCACTTCCAGTGGCAGCAATTGCAGCGAATGGATCAACTGTATTCTGTCAAGGTGGAAGTGTGGCATTAACTGCTTCAGGGGGATCAACTTATGTATGGTCAGATAACTCTACGGGAGCAACATTATCGGCATCTGCGAATGGAATTTATACTGTAACAGCGACAAATGCAAATGGTTGTCAAGCGACGTCAAATGCTATTTCTGTAACTGTAAATCCAGCACCAGTTGCTGCCATAACAGCGAACGGTCCAACATCTTTCTGTCAAGGAAATAATGTGGTCTTAACGGCATCAGGAAATGGAGCTATTGTATGGACAAACAACCAAACGTCTCAGTCAATTACCGTTTCAACAGCAGGAAATTATGCTTACACAATTACAGGTGCGAATGGTTGTACTTCAACGGCAACTCCAACAGTTGTTGCGGTTGGTACATTACCAATTGTTCCTGCAATTACTGGAGCGAATGATGTTTGTTCAGGTGCATCTACAGTATTTGCGAATACAATGACAGGTGGAACATGGTCAAGCTCAAATGGATCAATCGCAACAGTTGATGCTTTAGGTTCTGTATCCGGTTCAACAGTTGGTTCTTCTACAATCTCTTACCAAGTATCTCAAAGTGGTTGTTCGGCAACAGTAACGAAAGTTATTAACGTTCAAGCAGCTCCAGTAGCAAGTATCTCTGCGATTGGTTCAACAAGCTTCTGTCAAGGTGCAAACGTTACGTTGGTGTCCTCTCCAGGAGTGACTTATTCTTGGTCAAATGGTGCAACAACTCAAAACGTTACCTTAAATACTGCGGGACCAATTACGGTTCATGTAACAGGAACGAATGGATGTTCAGCTACCTCAGCTCCACAAACAATTACAGTGAATGCCTTACCAGTTTTGGATCCAATTGCAGGAGCTAGTGTTGTGTGTGTTGGTTCTACTGGAACAATTTCAAACACAACAGCTGGTGGAACTTGGTCAAGTGCCAATGCAAACGTAGCAGTTGTAAATGCGGTAACTGGAATCGTTTCAGGAAATATAGCTGGAACAGCAAACATGACGTATTCTTATACGAACGGAAATGGATGTTCAGCATCCGTTAGTGCACCGGTAGTAGTGGAGGCATTGCCAAGTGCAGCAACGACAGTAGCTGGTTCAACAGTGTTCTGTCAAGGTGGATCAGTAACAATTTCTGCTCCAACCGCGGCATCTTACTTATGGTCTCCAGGTGGAGAAACGACTCAGTCAATTTCTGCAACAACTGGAGGAGCATATTCTGTTCAAGTTTCAAGTGGAGCTTGTGCTTCAACTTCACCAGCAACGTTTGTAACGGTGAATGCTTTACCAGCTGCATCTATTGCTTCAACAGCAACAAGTATTTGTCAAGGTGGGGCAGTAACATTGACAGCGGCACCTGCAACTACATATGCATGGACAAATGGCGCAACCACGCAAAGCATCACGGTAACGGCTGCAGGAAACTATGGTGTGACTGTTTCGAATGTTAATGGTTGTTCAAGCACGTCTGCGCCAACAGCTATAAGTGTGAGTGCTGCACCAGCATCATTTATTTCGGCTGCTGGACCAACAACTTTCTGTAATGGAAGTAGTGTTGTCTTGTCAGCAAACACAGGTGCAACATACTTGTGGTCAACTGGTGCGACAACTCAAAACATCACTGCGAATACATCTGGTATCTATTTCGTGACTATTTCAAATGCAGCAGGTTGTTCAACTGTCTCTAACGAAATCATCGTTAGTGCACAACAATCGTTTGGCGCTACAGCAACAGCGGTAGGACCAACAGCAGTATGTTCTGGTGCATTTGTTACCTTGGTAGCATCTCCAGGAGCATCTTACTCATGGTCAAATGGTGCAACGACTCAAGGAATCAATGCAGATTTAAATGGTAACTACTCTGTTACTGTGACGAATGCTTTAGGTTGTACGTCAACTTCAGCAAGCGTACCGGTAACCATTTTACCAGTGCCAACAGCGGGTATCACGACTAGTGGTGCAACAACATTCTGTGAGGGAGGTTCAGTTGTGTTGACAGGAACAGGTGGTAACACATACATCTGGAACTCTAATTTAAATGGATCAACATTTACGGCAACTCAAGCTGGAACATACGTAGTAACAGCATACGCTGCGAATGGATGTTCAGATGCTGCTGAAGTAGTTGTGAATGTGAACGAAGTTCCTTCCGGATCATTAATCCTTGATGGTAATACAGTTCTTTGTCCAGGTGAGTTATTGGTAATCTCTGCACAACCGAACAATACGTATTCTTGGAGTAACTCTGCTACATCACAATCGATCACGGTAACAACTCCTGGAACTTATTCAGCTCTGTTAACAGGATTGAACGGATGTACGTCTAACTCTGATGTTATTACGGTTACAGCTGGAGCAGCAACTTCTAGTACAATCAATGCAACTTCAAACAGTAGCTATGTATTGAATGAAGTGATTTACACGCAATCTGGTACGTACACACAAACATTGTTGAATGCAGCAGGTTGTGATAGTACAATTACTTTAAACTTGACATTAACTGTTGGTATCGAAGAAGGAAGCATCGCTGATGTGAAATTATACCCGAATCCAACAAGTGAGTCATTCACGATTGAAACTTCTGCACCAGTTTACGGTACATTCAGTATTGTAGACGCACAAGGTAAATTGGTGTTCGCAGGTGAGATGACAGGAACGGAAACAAGTGTGAACATCTCTAGCGTTGCAAGAGGTATTTACTACTTGCGTATTCCGGAAATGTCAGAGCCGCTTCGAGTGGTGAAAAACTAAAAAGAATAAGAATAAATGAAAAAGCTCCGAGAAATCGGAGCTTTTTTTGTTTAGTACAATTACTTAAATTTACCCCATGAAATCCGTTATTATTCTTATTTCATTCATTTGTTCTTTTGTCTTGACGGCACAATCCATCTTTCCTACACATCGGTTTGTTGATTGGAAAATAGCTGGGTCGGAACAATGGGATGAATCGGGTTTTCTACTAATCAATATGCAGGATTACGCCATTGATGCATTAGGGAATCAAGCCAACGATGTTTTGTTAGATTCGATCTTAATGGCGAACGCAGGTCAATCAATTCGTATTCATTTCCCTGTTGGAACATTTCTTTTCAATGAAACCATTCAGCTAGGAAGTAATGTGATCCTGGAAGGTGAAGGTGCGAATCAAACGCATTTTGTTTTTCAATTAGGTGGGGCGGGTAGTGCTATTCAATCGAATGGACAAGCGTTGACTTCGTTTAATTCATTGTTTCAACAAACGGCTTTGAAGAATTCAAATTCAATCATTCTTAATTCGAACCATGGGTTTGTCGCTGGGGATTGGATTCGGATTTCACAAGTGGATTCGGATTTAGTTTACTCATCCTGGGCAATTGGATCTGTTGGACAAATTGTTCAGATTGATCAAGTAAGTGGTGACACACTCCTTTTACATTCGCATCTTCGAATGAATTATGATATGTCTAGATACCCCAAAGTAACAAAGTTAATCCCAAATGCGCATGTAGGAATTCGATGTCTATCCATTGAACGAATGGATGATACTGCTCCGGAACAAGCTAGTTCCATTTCATTTACAAATACCGTTCATTCGTACATTGATGGGATATCTTCCGTCAAGTGCACTTTTGCACATGTGGATTTAAGCAGCTGTTCCAATGTTGCCGTTCGAAGATCCTTTTTTAAAGATGCTTTCGATTATGGGGAAGGTGGAAGAGCGTATGGTGTTGTCATGCACTTTACAACAAACGAATGTCGCATCGAGGATAATATTTTTGATCACTTGCGACATGCAATTCTTTTACAAGCTGGAGCCAATGGAAATGTCTCCTCGTTTAATTTTGCGGTGAATCCAAATTGGACGAATGCAAATCCACTCTTGACCACCACATCGGCCGGCGAACTCGTTCTTCATGGAAATTATGTATATGCCAATTTGTTTGAACAAAATAAAGTAGATAATATAGTCATTGATAATTCACATGGTGCAAACGGTCCGGATAATGTTTTTTACCGAAATCTAAGCACACTTTATGGTGTGTTTTTTAGCGATGCAACATCACCGAATCAAATCATTATTGGGAATGAAATCACAAATAGTAGCTTTCCTTATAGTTTTGTGAATTATACAATAAATGGGACGGGACATTTTCTATATGGAAATAACAATAAAGGAACCATCACGCCTTCTGGGACTTCCAATATTCCGGATACCTCTTTTGCGTATATAGCTATGCCTGATTTTGTTTCCAATGGAATGTGGATGCAAATTGGAAGTGGCATTCCTCTAGGAACAGCGACAATCCCAGCAGCTTACAGATATTCTATTAATAATTATTTTGCGAATGCTTGTGGAAATTCAGATTCTGGACAAATGGAATTTTTAAAGCCAAACCTACAGATATTTCCAAATCCAACAAGTGGAATTCTTGAAGTCACTTGTGATTTTAATTTAAATGACAACTATCAAATTCTAGATTTTCAAGGTAGGGTTATTTTTTCCTCGTCAATGAATACGACAAAAATGACCATTAATTTAAGTTCACTAGAACCTGGATTTTACTTTTTGACTTTTAACCGAGTAAGAGAAACGTTCCCAATCATTAAGCAGTAAATCAATCCTCCAATATTGTCAAATTAGCAAAGCGAAGTAACACGGTTTTGCTTCCATGGTGAGGAAAGAAGATTGTTGCTTTTTTATCAGCGCCAGACCCTTCCATCTTGGTTACTTTTCCTTTGCCAAAACGATCATGTTCCACATTATAACCAACTTTAATGTCTAGTTCTCCAGATTTATTAGTAGGATTCGTTTGCGAAACTTCCTTTAATGTACGCAATGGTTGTCCTGAGTTACTTCCCATCGGTTTGTTAAGTCCTCCAGAAAATGGACGTTCGGAAAAACCTCCACCCATCATTGAGCGTCCTCCCGTGGGACGATTGCGTTGTTCAAACTGTAAATAAGTGGTATCTATTTCATCGATAAAGCGACTCGGTTCGCACACTACTGGTTGCCCCCATGTGAAGCGAGAGCTTGCATACGATAGTAAACAAGATTCCATTCCGCGTGTTAATGCGACATAGAACAAACGGCGTTCTTCCTCCAGTTCTGATCGAGAATTTAAAGCCATCAATGAAGGGAATAAATTCTCTTCGAGTCCAACAATGAAAATGTGAGGGAATTCTAATCCTTTGCTCGAGTGAATGGTCATCATCGAGACGTGGTTGCGTTCTTCACCTTTGTCCTCATCGGCATCGGTTAAAAGCGCTACTTCAATCATAAAGTCTGACAGTGATTTGAAATCGTCGTCATCTGATGACTTGGTAAATTCCTGAATTCCGGCTAAGAGTTCTTCGATGTTTTGAAGGCGTTCCACTTCCTCGGGACCCTTTTCTTTTTCACTCATTAATTCACGCATGATTCCGGATGACTTTGCAATGCGATCAGCAAGGTCAAAGGCATTCAATTTGTTCAGCTCAGCACTAAAACTTCCAATCATGGTAACGAACTCGTAAATTTTTGATTTCGTTCCTTGATTGACATCCGTCGGGTATGCATTGAAATCATTCATGACATCCCACATGGTCACGTTATAACGATTGGCGGAGATAATGATGTTCTCTAAACTCGTTTTTCCAATTCCTCGTTTCGGATAATTTATGATACGTTTCATCGCTTCCTCGTCCTTCGGATTCGCAGTTAAACGAAAGTAGGCTAGGAGGTCCTTGATCTCTTTTCGTTGGTAGAATGATAATCCACCGTAAATGCGGTAAGGGACATTCAATTTACGCAAAGCCTCCTCAAATGCACGTGATTGTTTGTTCGTGCGGTATAAAATAGCGAAGTCGTTAAAGGTCGAACTTTGACTTTGTTTTAAGTCAAAAATGGCATTGGCAATTGTTCTTCCTTCTTCGTTGTCTGTCAAGGACCGAACAACTTTAATTTTCCCACCTTCTTGGTTATCTGTCCAAACGTTTTTGAAGATTTGATCCTTATTCTTCTTTATAACACTATTGGCCGCTTCGACAATTGTCTTTGTACTTCGGTAATTTTGCTCCAATTTGTAAAGGGTAAAATCCGGATAGTCTTTACGAAAATTCAAGATGTTTTGAATGTTCGCTCCACGGAAGGAGTAAATACTTTGGGCATCATCGCCAACGACACAGATGTTTTGATAGGCGGCAGCTAGTTTTTTGACTATTAAGTATTGTGCGTAGTTCGTATCTTGGTACTCATCCACCAAAATGTATTGAAACTTCTGTTGATAGTAATGCAATACATCCGGGAAGTCACGAAGCAAAACATTGGTGTAATACAAAAGATCATCAAAGTCCATCGCGCCAGCTTTCTGACAACGGTTCGCATAAGATTGATAGATTCGTCCAATTTCTGGTCGACGTGTTTGTTTATCTTCTAATTGTATTTCTTCGTTTCCTTGGTACGCTTCGGGCGATACTAAATTATTCTTCGCTGCGGAAATTCGTCCAAAAACCTGATTGACTTTATACGTTTTATCATCTAAACTAAATTCTTTTATGATGTCTTTAATGAGACTCTTTGAATCTTGCGTATCGTAAATCGTAAAATTGTTCGGGAATCCGATGCGATCTGCATTGAAGCGAAGGAGTTTCGAGAAAACGGAGTGAAAGGTTCCCATCGAAATATTTTTCGCTTCACCACCGCCAACAATCTTTCCGATGCGTTCGGTCATTTCACGTGCTGCCTTGTTGGTAAATGTCAGTGCGAGAATATTGAACGGATCAATTCCTTGTTCCATCATGTAGGCAATTCGGTAGGTGAGGACCCTCGTTTTTCCGGATCCAGCACCAGCAATGACCATGGTTGCGCCATAGATGTGTTCAACTGCTACGCGTTGACTGTCGTTCAGTTCGTCAAGATAAGACATGTAAAATGATTTTCTTTTCAAAAGTAGATAATAGGTAGAACATGTGGTATCTGTTCTTCATCATTTTCACTTAAGTTTTAAACAGCACTTTGTTTTACAAATGAAATCAGCGGAAATGATGTAATTTTGCAGACCAATTACCTGAGATGAAAGTTTACCATAATCCATCCTGTTCAAAAAGTCGCTTGTGCGTGGAATTTCTATCACAAGAAAAGCATGATTTTGAAGTGATCAATCACATAAAGAATCCTTTATCTAAATTGGAATTGCATGACTTATTGGCTAAGTTGGATCTAAAACCATCTGAACTTATCCGTCGAAATGAAGTAATTTACAAGGAGGTAAAAAAAATGGGTGTGTTAACAGAAGATGAAATTCTTCAGTTAATGGTTGATCATCCGAAACTAATTGAACGACCAATCGTAGAACTGAACGGCAAAGCGGTTTTGGCTCGTCCAATTGAAGTACTTGAGCCATTTTTAACTAATGAATTGAATAGAATAACGCGCAAATGAGAACGAAATACATTGATTTAATCGAGCAAACATTTGATTTTCCTCAAAACGAGTTTAACCTGCGTGAAGATCGCTTGTTTTTCCATGGGATTGACTTAATGCGATTGATAAATGAATACGGTACGCCGTTGAAATTTAATTATTTACCACAGGTTTCCAATAATATTCAACGCGCTAAAGGTTGGTTTCGTGAGGCAATAATGAATCTCGGTTATACAGGGAAATACCATTATTCCTATTGCACAAAAAGCAATCACTTTTCGTTTGTTTTAGATGAAGTGTTGAAAAACGATGTACACATTGAGACTTCCTCTGCCTTCGATATTGACATTGTCAGAAATTTAGTAGATACCGGAAAACTAGAAAAAGGACGTTTTGTTATTTGTAATGGATACAAACCTGAATTATACCTAAATAACATTGCGACGTTAATTGAAGAAGATTATTTACGTGTGATTCCAGTCGTAGACAACATCGATGAGTTAAAACGTTTAATTGCCATTACTACAAAGGAATTAAATATTGGTATTCGCATTGCGTCTGAAGAGGAACCAAAGTTTGAGTTCTATACTTCTCGTCTTGGGATTCGTTACCGTGAAATCGTTCCATTCTACAAAGCGATTCTAAAAGAAAATCCAAGAGTTCGTGTGAAAATGCTGCATTTCTTTATCAATACAGGAATCAACGATACAGCATATTATTGGAATGAGTTAACGAAATGTTTACGAGTATATTCAGACTTAAAGAAACTTTGTCCTGAGTTAGATTCATTGAATATTGGTGGTGGATTCCCAATTAAGAAATCATTGGCTTTCGATTTTGATTATGCCTACATGGTACGTGAAATCCTAACACAGGTAAAGCGCGTATGTAACGATAATGAAATTCCAGAACCAAATATCTTTACTGAATTTGGATCATTCACAGTAGGAGAGAGTGGTGGTGCGATTTTTAGTGTTTTGCACCAAAAGCAACAAAATGACCGTGAAAAATGGAACATGATCGATTCTTCCTTCATGACAAACTTACCAGATACATGGGCGATTAATCAACGTTTCATTATGTTGCCAATTAACCGTTGGAATGAAGATTATGAACGTGTTCTTTTGGGTGGATTGACGTGTGATAGTGATGATTACTACAATTCAGAGCAGCACTCAAATGCGATTTACCTTCCTAAATTCGATAAAAACAACGTACTATACATCGGATTCTATAATACAGGAGCATACCAGGAAACGATTGGTGGCTTCGGAGGACTGAAGCATTGTTTGATTCCAGAGCCAAAACACATCTTGATTCGACGTGATGAAAATGGATCTATTCAAACAGAAGTGTTCAGTGAAGAGCAAACTGCGCAAGATTATTTGAAAATTTTAGGTTATTAAAATTTACGAAAGCTTTTAAGCGCTATATTTGCGGACAATTGTGAAAGGGAATGAAAGCAGAGACAATCTTTTTATTAACGGGAAATAAATTTTCAAATGCGATTTCAGCATGGGCATCTGCACGCGCAGGTGAAGTTGTGCAGGTTTCGGATAAAATTCCAGATTTTTTCGATCGAACAGATAGTTTGTTGATTTTCAATCAAAATCAAGAGTTAACACAAGACATTCAAGACATCAAAAAGGCTTACGATAAACAACAAAAACCTGTACATAAGATTGATATCAATGGAACTTTAATGGTTGGTGTTGCTAATTTGGATTTGTGGGTAGAAACCAACAAATGCCGTCGCATCCTTGTTTTAGGAGCGGAAGAACTCGCAACAAACATTAATTTAGAAAGATATTCCAATAGTTAAACATTGTTTAGTCAAAATAGATTGAAAGTCCTGACGTTCTCGTTAGGACTTTTTTTATGCCTTTAATTTCTTAATGTAGCACCACACTCTTTTTCAAGTTGAGCTTGAATTTTCGACATGCATTGATCTATTTCTTGATCTGTTAGTGTGCGATCGCCATCTTGAAGCGTAAATGAAAGGGCATATGATTTCTTTTCGGCATCTAAATTCTTACCTTCATAGACATCAAACAAGCCCACGGACTTTAATAATTTCTTATCAACTTGCATTGCCGCTTGACGTAAATCAGCGAAATTTACTTGTTTGTCCAATAAAAGAGAGAAATCACGTCGAATAGCGAAAGATTTTGGTAATTCTGAATACTCAATTTTTACCCGATTCAATAAGTCAATCAATTGATCCCATTGAATGATCGCATAGAAAACTGGATTCTTGATTCCAAAGGCAGTTAATTGCTCTGATGTTGCCCATCCACATTCAGCAATGGTCTTTTTATGTAAATCAAAAGATTGTCCATCGGAAAACAATGCGTTCTTCAGAGCTTTCTCTTGAACTTGTCCAGAAAAACCTAAACGTTCGAATAAGCCCAAAACAACTCCCTTCAATTGGTAATACGACACCTGTGTCTCTTTTCCTTTTTCAGGTATTAACCAATTGTCAGAATGTGCTTGTCCGGTCATGCAAACAATTAATTGTGACGACTCGGCATATCCGTTGGAGTATTTAGCATACGTCTTTCCAAATTCGAACAATCGAAGATTTGGAGATTGACGGTTTTGATTCCGCTCGATGTTTTCAAGAAGTCCAAATAACAAGGTTTGACGCATGACATCTAAGTCCTGACTCAATGGATTCAACATGCGAACAGAATGTTCATCTTTCAGCTGCTCCATTCCTAATTGACTTACATAGGTGCTTTTGGTTAAGGAGTTATTCATTACCTCCGAAAATCCTTTTCCAACTAGAACTTCAGCAATACTGCGCTGAATCTGGTCTTTGTTAATCTTTGGGGAAATAGGCAAGGATAAATTCCATTTTTCAGGAAGTGGAACTAAGTTGAATCCGTAGATGCGAAGGATTTCCTCAATGACATCTGCTTCGCGTGTAACATCGACACGATATGCTGGAATCTCAATGTTTAATTCGTCGCCATTTTCTTCCAAAACGAGAATATCCAAGTTGGATAAAATGGTAAATATTGATTCTTTATCTATTTCACATCCAATAAGTTGATTTACTCTACTTAAAGAAATACTTATGTTTTTATTTTTCGGAATATTTCCTTTCCAATCAAATGCTTCCATGGCAACTTGTCCACCAGCAATTTCCTGAATTAACTGAACACAACGTTGTAAAGCATACATCGTTAATGCCGGGTCAACACCACGTTCATAGCGGAAACTTGCATCCGTATTAAGTCCGTGTAGACGTGCTGACTTACGAATATTTACCGCATCAAATAATGCAGATTCAATGAAAATAGCTGTTGTTTCAGTAGAAACTCCAGAAGTTGCTCCACCTAAAACGCCTGCAATACAAAGGGAATCGTCACCGTTGGTAATCATTAATTCCGTCCCGTTCAACTTTCGTTCAACTTGATCTAATGTTACAATAGTTTCTTCTGCCTTTGCAGTACGCACATATATTTTTCCATGTAATGCATTTGCATCGAAAATATGAAGTGGAGTTCCCAATTCACGCATGACGAAATTGCTTATGTCCACAATATTGTTGATTGGATTCAATCCAACGGAACGAAGCGCTTTTTGAAGCCATTCCGGAGATGCTGCAACTTGAACATTTTCCATGCTCACACCGCAATAACGCAAACAATCTTCTTGGTTTTCAATTGTGACTTGAATGGGAAGATTTCCTGTAACGACCAATGAATCAGCTGTTGGCCATTCAATCGATAAATTAGTTTTTTGATGGAAATTTAAGGCTGCTTTCAAATCTCGTGCAACACCGATGTGTCCCATGGCATCTGCACGGTTTGGTGTTAATCCAATTTCAATTTGATAATCGTCCGATAAATCAAAGTATGCGCTTGCCGGCATTCCAATCTCCGTATTTTCAGGAAGTACAATGATTCCCGCATGTGAATGTCCGATTCCTAATTCGTCTTCTGCGCAAAGCATACCGAAGGACTCTACACCGCGAATTTTTGCTTTTTTAATGTGAAATGCTTCTCCTGGAGTAGGATATAAGGTTGTTCCAACAGTCGCAACAACTACTTTTTGTCCTGCGGCAACATTTGGTGCACCACAAACAATTTGAAGTTCCTCCGTTCCTGTAGTAACAGTTGTTACGTTCAATTTATCAGCATCCGGATGTTTTTCACATGACAACACATATCCAATGACAACGCCTTGCAAGCCACCTTCAATCGCTTCAATTTTCTCAATGCTTTCTACCTCAAGTCCTGTGTCTGTAAGTATTTTACCTAGTTCTTCTGGACTTAAGTCAGTTTGAATGTATTTTTTTAACCAGTTATATGAAACTTTCATGCGTAGTGTGTGTGCCTTTATTTACAATATGTTGACTTCGCGTTCCAAAGTCACTCCGAACTTGGACTCGATGTCTAAAATAATTTGCGAAGATAAGTCATAGATTTGATTCCCCGTACTTCCTCCGTAATTGACTAAAACCAATGCTTGCAGGGTATGAACGCCATAAGTATCTATCTTTTTGCCCTTCCATCCGGCTTTTTCAATCAACCATCCTGCAGCTAATTTACCGTGCTGTTCATCCACCGGATAAAATGGTGCTTCTGGAAAATTTAATTTTATTGCTTCGTAAACAGCATTTTCGACAATTGGATTCTTGAAGAAACTTCCAGCATTTCCAATAACTTTTGGATCTGGTAGTTTCGATTGACGAATCGCAATAACGGCGTTGCTTACGTCGCGAATAGTAGGAGTGTGAATCCCTTGTTTTTCTAATTCGGATGAAATCGCTCCGTAAGATGTGTTCACGACAGCATTTTTCTTTAGTCGAAAGGAAACCGTACAAATAACGTATTTTCCTTTGAATTGATGTTTGAACACGCTTTCTCGATATCCAAAAGCACATGCTTCTTTGTCAAATGTGTGAATCTCGCCACTTTCAAGGTGATAAGCGGTCAAGGATTCGAAACAATCTTTGATTTCAACGCCATATGCGCCAATGTTTTGCATAGGACTTGCGCCCACACTACCAGGAATTAAACTTAAGTTTTCTAGTCCACTTAGATTCAAATCAATGCATTTCATGACAAAGTCATGCCATGTTTCTCCAGCGCCCGATTGAACAATTGCGTGGTCGTCTGTTTCCGAAATCACTTCAATTCCGAGTATTTCGTTTTTCAGAACGAGTCCATGAAAGTCTTTTGTTAAAAGTAGATTACTTCCGCCACCTAAAATCAAAAGTGGATCCTTCAAGCCTTCACTTAAAATCGATTGAAGTTCTTGTGTAGAGGAAAATCGAGCAAAACGATCTGCTTTGACGGAAATGCCAAAGGTATTGTATGGTTTGAGGTCGAGATTTGTTTGAATCATTGGTCCCAAAGTTAAGAATTTTCGGGAATTAAGCGCTTGGAGACAAGCTAGATTTTCGCAAGAAAAAGCTACTTTAAATTGCTTTTGATTCTATTGTTGAAAGTATCCACGGTCACCGGGTTTGATTTCATGAAACCATTGGTAATAGGATAAATGATGACTTTTTATAAAGCCTTTTTTACTCTTTGGCCAGGAAGAAGGAATGTAAATGCGTCCACCTTTTGCAAAAGGAACATTTTCAATACCAGGAACTGCTACTTGCGGAGCGATTCCATCCTGATAGCAAATCACGTCTGATTGCTTGTCGTCCGCACGAGCCCCATATTGCCAAACTTCATCGAAATAATTCCAGTCGCGTCCTTGGGCACTCGCATTTTCAGCGGACAGAATGAGCAGTTTTCCAAATTTCACTTTGGACTTTAACGCATCAAACATACCCAATGAATAGGCGTAGCCCATGCTGTGGCAAACGATGTCAATTTTCACTTGATCGATTGGTATACCTTTTTGTGAAAGGTAATTTAATAGATTTTCGCCGGCAATTTGACCATGGTTGACACGTAATTGAAATCCTTCCGGATTCGGTTTTTTATTCAGTACCCATCGACTGCGCTTGGAAATCCAACAAAATCGAGAGAAAAAATAGGATTTTGCGAAATTCACTTCTGTTCTATGCTGTGATGTCCCAACGGGATGATGTCCGTCAAAATAAATGGGTTTAATCCCGGGAAAACGTTTGATAATCGTATCGTCAATGGCATACCAATAACCCGTCGGATCTTTTTCATGCAAACGATTATCGGTGGTTTCGTGATTGGCTTTCGGCCCGCGATTACCGTTGATGAAAATGATAAAACGTTTTGTTGTGTCCATTGGAATCATTTGTCCAAAAATTGTAAATTGACAACATAAAAAAAGGACGAGGGTCAGACGTTTATTTTCCATATTGATAAAAAATCCCTCCTGCGAATGGTGTCCACAAACATGCACGTTGATGGCAAGCCTTTAACCCGCGATTAATCCATGAATTGCATGTCAATATCATACTGTATCGGTTGTGTGCAGCATAAAACGCATCGTTTCCACTCACCACTTTTTTATTTCGAGCGGGAAGGTAAACGGTATTTCCGGATTTTGTTCTAACTAATTGCTCTTGGATATAGGCGACTAATTCTTTGTATTGTTTTTTCGACAGGTACAATTTTATCACTGGACGGTCACTCAAGACTTCATAATGATAGGTGGCATGAATGGCAGAAGCTCCTAGTCCTGTCATGGCAGATACAGCTGTTTTGACTGTTAAATCTGCCCACTCTGGCGTGTTCATGTAAAAGTTTTTGTCTCCCCAACCGATGGCAATCAACTTAGTGGTGCTGTCTTTAAATTTAGTATTCTCTCTTGGAAATGATTTTGTCCAGTCGATGACGCTATTTTTAATGGGCAGCACAAAGTCAGTGTGCACTCCAGACTTCATTAAATAGATTTTGATGTTCGATTTC
>CAIRMS010000078.1 GCA_903879765.1 uncultured Flavobacteriales bacterium | reverse complement strand
TTTCGTAACGCAAGCGAAATTGCACTAAATGGATTAACGGAAATTTTGGGTTTTCAACCCATCGTTCACCGGGTAGATGTTTGCCAAGTAGAGCGTATGAGGGAGATTTTCCAACAGTATTCGTTTCACGGAATTATTCATTTCGCGGCATATAAGGCAGTTGGAGAATCTGTGGAAAAACCACTTCAGTACTACCAAAATAACTTGGTTGGATTAATCAATATTCTTTCTTTGTTAGAAGAATTCAAGGTTCAAAACTTTGTTTTCTCTTCCTCTTGTACCGTTTATGGTGAGCCAAAGGAAACCAAAGAAGTACACGAAGAAACACCGAAAAGTTTACCGGAATCACCATATGGTTACACGAAATGGATCGGGGAACAAATCATTACGGATTTCTACAAATCCGCACCGAATTTTCACTTGATGAACCTCCGCTACTTTAATCCAGTAGGTGCTCATTCGAGTTCGAAAATAGGGGAGTTTCCTATTGGAAAACCAAATAACTTATTGCCATTTATAACGCAAACAGCTATTGGCAAACAAGCGAGCTTAACTGTTTTTGGAGCTGATTATCCGACGCGCGACGGATCTTGTGTACGAGATTACATTCACGTAATGGATTTAGCTGAAGCACATGTTCAAGCGATACAATTTTTGGAAAAACAAGAAAACGGATGCCTCGAGGCAGTGAACATTGGCACAGGTACCGGAACAACTGTGTTAGAAGTAATTCATGTGTTTGAAAAAGTAACAAATCAAGCGCTGAATTATCAAATTGGTCCCAAAAGAGCTGGTGACGTTATTGAGATTTACGCCAATGCAACGAAATCAAACGAATTGCTCCAATGGAAAGCAACAAGAAACATTGAAGATGCTGTTCGCGATGCATGGAATTGGGAATTGGCCCTTCATAAAATGAATTAAGATGTCTTTTTTGATTGATACGCACGCGCATCTGTATGCGGAAGAGTTTTCAGAGGATTTATCCGAAATGATGCAACGTGGAAATGAAGCTGGACTTCGTGCCATTTTGTTGCCAAATATTGATGTTAGTTCAATCGAACCAATGGAGAAATTGGCAGCGGCTTATCCGCAATGCATCCAAATGATGGGTTTACATCCAACCTATGTGAAAGAAAACTGGAAGGAAGAATTAAAAACCATAGAAGAAAAATTATTCGCGAATCCTAGTCAATATTGTGCTGTAGGAGAAATCGGAATGGACCTCTACTGGGATAAAACGTTTTTAGAAGAACAAAAGGAAGTTTTTCGCACACAAATTCGTTGGGCAAAAGAACTGAAATTGCCCATTGCCATTCATGTTCGAAAAGCATTTGATGAATTGTTTCACATGTTAGATGAAGAAGGTACAGCTGATTTAACAGGTGTGTTTCATTGTTATACAGGAAGTGTGGAACAAGTCAAGAAGATACTGACGTATAAGCACTTTTACTTTGGAATAGGTGGTGTTTTAACATACAAAAATGCAGGATTGCAGGAAGTACTTCCGCATATCCCCATGAATCGCTTGCTATTAGAAACAGACGCTCCATATTTAAGTCCTGTGCCATACAGAGGTAAGCGAAATGAATCGAGTTACGTTTCAGAAGTTGCGGGGAAAATGGTTGATATTCTCGGCGTGTCTATGGATGAGGTAAAGAAAGTAACCAGTCAGAATGCAATCGAGTTATTTCAATTGCAAAATTTTATACATTTATCGAATGACTAAAATTCTCCTCATATATACAGGTGGAACCATTGGAATGATCAAAAATCCACACACTGGAGAATTGGAGAGCTTTAATTTCAAACACATCCACGACCACGTTCCAGAATTGACCAGACTAAACGTGCACATTGAAAGCATTTCTTTCGACGAACCAATCGATTCATCTGAAATGAATTTGACTCATTGGAAAATGATGGCAAAATTAGTGGAAGAGCATTATGCGCACTATGATGGTTTTGTTATTTTACATGGTTCGGATACGATGGCTTTTTCTGCTTCTGCATTAAGTTTTATGCTGCAAGGATTGAAGAAACCTGTAGTATTTACGGGCTCACAATTACCTATCGGAACCATTCGAACGGATGGAAAAGAAAACCTAATTACGGCCATTGAAATTGCTGGTATGAAGGATGAAAATGGAGCGGCAATCCTTCAAGAAGTCGCTGTTTATTTTGAATATTCCTTGTACCGAGGAAATCGAAGTAGTAAGATTTCAGCGAATCAGTTTGAAGCTTTTCAATCACCGAATTATCCAGAATTAGCAAAGGCGGGGATTCATATTGAATGGCAAAAGGATCGTCTTTTTAGATCAAGTTTAACCCAACTTACTGTTTTCTCAGAACTTCAAAATCAAGTAGCACTGATTCGCTTATATCCGGGAATGAATTTTGAGGTATATGAGTCCATATTTAAAGATGCGCGCGTGAAAGCAATTGTCCTGGAAACTTACGGTTCTGGGAATGCTCCATCAGATGTTCATTTTCAAAAAATGGTAACGGAGTTTATTGAAACCGGAGGGATTGTTTTGAATATTACGCAATGCGGCTCTGGTGCAGTTCAACAAGGAATTTATCAAACGAGTTCTTTTTTCGAACGTGTTGGAGTGATTAGTGGTAGAAATTTAACGAGTGAAGCGGCATTGACAAAGTTGATGTACCTACTCGGTTCTACAGACGAAACAGCCATTAAAGAAAGCTTACAAGTTTCCCTTGTAGGTGAAATGGATTAAACTTTATTCACTTCAATTAATTCACCTTCTTCCACTTTTAGGATTCTTCCCGGGAATTTATCTACCATATTCATGTCATGCGTGGCCATTAAAATCGCTGTGTTTTCTTCTTTCGCCACAGCAATCAGTAACTGCATAATCTCTTCTGATGTTTCAGGATCTAAATTTCCTGTTGGCTCATCAGCAAGAATAAGGGAAGGTTGATTTAATAATGCACGTGCAATAGAAACCCTTTGTTGTTCTCCCCCTGATAAAGTATGTGGGAAGTTGTTTGCTTTTTGTTCGATTCCAACCAATTGTAAACAACTCAAAGCGCGTTTCCGAATGAGTTCCTTATCCTTCCAGCCAGTAGCTCCTAGTACAAAGGCAAGGTTATCGATCACAGTGCGATCCGGAAGAAGTTGAAAATCTTGAAATACAATCCCGATTTTTCGTCTCAAAAATGGAATTTCCTTCTTTGTAATACGCTTTAAATTGTATTCAGAAACGTGTCCTTCACCTTCTTTTAAAGGGAGTTCTCCATAGAGCGTTTTGAGTAAACTACTTTTTCCGCTGCCTGTTTTTCCAATTAAATAAGCGAATTCAGTTTCTTCCAAATCGAACCATACGTTCTTCACTATCAGCTGTTCTTGTTGATAGATTTGGGCATTTGCGAGGGTAATTACTTTTGACACAATCTTGAATTTAAGACAAATGTGCTGATTTTGGCGTAACCTTTTAATACCACATGCGATAATATCTTAACACTTTCAGGTTTAAAACTTTTGAATACTCCTTCATTCCCGCACCCACCCAATTGTAATTTTACATTCTATGAATCGTAACTTACGCCATCTCGTCTTTGCATTCTTGCTACCCATTCAATTTTGGGCACAAGAATCGGCTAAATATGCCGGTGAAAATGCTTCTTACTTCCGAGGAGAAGAATTGTTTGAAAAAGCCCAATACGGTGCAGCTAAACAAGAGTTCCGCTCTTTTATAGGCTCCAGTATTGATGCTAAAAGAAATCCCAATGACCCTTTTTTAGTAAAAGCGTATTATTTTGAAGGGATTTCTGCTTTGGAGTTGCATAACAATGATGCTATTCCACTTCTGGAGGCATTTGTGAAGGCGTATCCTGATAACATCTACAAAAACCGAATTGCACTTAAAATAGGTAATTACCACTTTCAAAATGAAGATTTTGAATCTGCTCAATTAGCTTATGCTAAAGTTCCGGTCCGAGAGGTAGAATCAGATGAAAAAGAAGAAGTTCTATTCAAAATGGGGTATTCCGCATTCCAAATGGGTGATTTAGAAGCCTCTTATGATGCATTTAGAGATGTGAAAGATGGTAGCACACAATATGCGAAACCAAGCTTGTATTTTTATTCTCATATAAGCTATACGAAGAATGCTTTACAAGTGGCGTTAGAGGGCTTTCAAAAACTAAAAACTGATTCTACTTTTTGTGGTGTAGTTCCTTATTATATTGCTCAAATTCTCCACAAACAGGGGAAATTCCAAGAGGTAATCGACTTTGCGCCAACTGTTTTGAGTTGCACCTTTGTAAACAATGAAGCGGTCATTCAGCACATTATTGGAGATGCTTACTATCAGTTAGCACAGTATAAAGAAGCAATTGGCTTTTTAGAGAAATACCATGCGAAATCTAAAGGAACGAGAGATGATTTTTATGAACTTGGATTCTCTTACCTGAAGACAAATCAGTTCGAAAAAGCAATCAAGAATTTTGATAAAGTGACGCGTGTAGATGACAGTTTGGGTCATATCGCCATGTATCAAATCGGCGACGCTTACTTAAAGGCTGAAAAATTACTTCCTGCAAGAAGTGCATTTGAACGTGCATCTGAAATGAAAAGTCTTGAAAACATTCAAGAAGATGCATTGTATCAATTTGCAGTGATTTCTTTTAAAGTGGACATAAATCCATACGATGAATCAGTTCGGGCATTTGAAAACTACCTTTCTCGTTACCCAAATACGAAACGAAAATCTGACGTTTTTCAATACTTGGTGAATGTATATACCACAACGAGTAATTATGCGAAGGCTATTGAAAGTTTGGATAAACTTCCGTCGATGGACGCAAAATTAAAATCCGTTTATCAAACAGTAGCATTTAATTATGGAGTAGAGTTATTTCAAAAGAATGAATATAATGATGCAATGGACGCATTCAAATTGGTGGAAAAATACCCAATTGATCCGCAAATGGTGGCCTTAGCTCGTTATTGGGTGGCAGATGTTTATTTCCGTAAAAAGGAGTTAAAAGAAGCTATTTCGATGTACCGTGAGTTTATTTCTTCTCCTGCGTCGAACTCATTGCCAGAAAAAATTGATGCGTATTACAACATAGGTTATGCGTATATGGACCAAGAGGCATATGACCAATCGATAGAATCCTTTCGAACATACCTTCAATTTGCTCCAAAAGATAAAAATAAGGTCTTAGACGCGACGTTCCGTGTGGCAGATTCTTATTACTTGACACGTCAAAATTTATTGGCCGTTCAATTTTACAAAGATGCATTAGCACTTAATTCAGGGTTGAATGATAAGGCGATGTATTACTTGGCAAAAGCTTATGGGTACAATGCGCAACCAGAAGATAAAATCAAAACCTTGAATGAGCTATTAACTAATTTTAAGAAATCGAAGTACCGAATGAATGCTTCGTATGAATTAGGAAGAACTTATATGTCAGAAAGAGATTTTGATGAAGCACTAATCGCTTACGAAAATTTCCTAAAAGAATATCCAACGTCAACTTATGTGTTGGATGTCCGTCTTGACATGGCGGATGCCTATTATAAAAAATGGGACTACATTAAAGCGGAATCTGCATACAAAAGCATTCTTGCTGAATTTGAACAACAGCGTGAAGTGTGTGAAAAAGTAGTCAAGGCATTAATTGATGTGTATAATGCACAGAAAAATCCAGAATTGGCATCAGCTACTGCGGATCAATATCCATGTGCAAATATTTCTAAAGAGGAGAAAGAAAACATGTTTTATTCTCCAGCATGGAATAGTTACCTAGACAGTAATTATGCTGAAGCGGCTCCGAATTTCGAAATTTACCTCACCAAATTTCCAAATGGACGATTCGTAAATGAAACTTACTTTTATTTAGGGAATAGCTACCTCAAAATAAAAGATTCGGTCAATGCAATGAATTATTTTGAAAAATTCATAGAAACACCAACAACAGCTTATTCAGAATTCGCAGCATCGAAGTTGGCAGGGTACTATTATGGTAAGAAAGAATACAGTAAAGCGAATTCGTATTATAAAAAACTGGATGAACTAGCTTCAAAACCAACAACCACTTTTCAGTCTAAATTAGGTCAAATGCGTTGCGC
>CAIRMS010000077.1 GCA_903879765.1 uncultured Flavobacteriales bacterium | reverse complement strand
CAATCCTGCGTTTCCTCATCGCTGCTCCAAAGGAAACAACCTTTCATTCCGCGTGTCATGAGTGTTCGGTAGGTGTTTTTGATGATGGCATCTGCCATTTCTTTTCCTTTTTGTGGGTTTGCTTTTAATAGGGATTTAATTCCATGGATGCTTTTGTCACTGGAAGCTCGTTTTTCGGGTTGACAAACCCAAGATCCGTTTCGAATGACCATGTCTGGACCCATGAAAACGCCGATGTAATCAACTTCGAGGCCTTGACAGGTGTGGATGCAACCAATTTGATCAACAGATGCTGGACTGACAATCCAGAGCATTCCGTCCTGTGTTAAATTCCATTGCTTTGCAAAGTTATGTTCTGGAATAACGATATCCATTGCCTTCGGATCTTTCTTGGAGTTCCAAGGCCAACAATAGCCAGCCACCATGCGTGCACGGTTTCGTTCCTTGTTGTGAAATAGTATTTTCTCGTGTAGTTCATTTGGACTTGCACAAACGTGAAATTCGTATCCAAGGTCTTTGAAATCTGTGTTTGCGGTTTCACGGATGCCGAGTAATTGGTCCAAGTACGCCATGTAACCGTCACTTCCGTTACATCGAAACTGACTCGAAAGTTGTAGCTTGTGAACAGTTGCACCTGCATAGTTTGCCCACTTTTCGATTTCAGCTTTGGTGCCGATGTCTTTCATAGTGACACGTTGATCCTCATCGATAAAAAACACGGAGCATCTCGCTGCTTCAATGATCTCCATGACTTGATTTTGACCCAGATTGGAAAACATGCCGCTTTTCTCATTCAGTCGGTGTGCTTCATCTACGATGAGTGCATCAAATTGATTCTTTTCAGCTTGAATGTAGGATCCGGAACCTTTAAATAAGTTGTTGACCCACGATTTTGTCCGGATTCCCGTTAATTTACTCGCATAAACATCTCTTGGAGCGCTGTTCTTACTGACGTATTGAACTAATTTTTGTTGGCTTGTTAAATTGGCAGTCAATTGAATGGCAACAACCGATTTTCCCGTTCCTGGTCCACCTTCTACGATAACCACATGTTTTGAACTAGGACTTGCAGATTGAATTACCTGTGAAATGCGCTCGAAAACAACTTTTTGGTCATCAATCATGACGAATTCCTCATTTCCTTCAATCATTTTAGCAATCGCATCCGCAATTCCTTTTGATGGTCGGATTTTACCATGTTCAATTTGATACATGACGTTTCGATAATCTCCAAATTTCACGTGGAGTTTAATGAAATCGGAAAGTTTTAGCACATCGTTTTTTGCAAACAAAGGTGCTTTGTCGAGGTAGTTTTGATAAAAGCTTCCAGTCATCGGACTTGGGTCCTCGCAGTTGTGTAAAAACGCACAGGCTTGCAATTGAATATTTTCATCTTCAACAGCTGAATTGAATCCTTCCAGCAGAGCAGCGTAACTCCACGCTTGATAACTGGGATGACTCACATCGCGCACCGCACCGCCAACATATGTTTTGACTACACCGTCAAGGTCAGTTGAAAGAGCTGTTTCCCATTGTTTCAGTTCAATAATGACTGCGCAATCACGTCTATCTTCGGTTTGTCCAGTAATGATAAAATCGATGCGTTTACTGGTGTTCGGAACTTGACATTCGATACTGATTTTGGCGTCACCTGGAATCGCAGCATCATCCAATACGTTTCGCATGTACATCATCGAGTTTTTCCAAGAATTCACCTCGCTTTTGGAAGTGTCGCGACCAAGGTTTTTAATGAAATTATCATGAATGATGTATTCAATTTTACTTTCACGTACTTGTGACATGAAGGTGTCCTTGTTCTCTTGATAAACAATCATAATTCAGTATACTTCTGAGCGTTTCCTTTGGATTTTTCCACTGGAT
>CAIRMS010000076.1 GCA_903879765.1 uncultured Flavobacteriales bacterium | reverse complement strand
TAACACCATCAAGGATTCCTAAATCGTATGCTTCTTTAATTTCTGCAAGGTTTGCAGTATCGATGAAAAATTTCATGGGTTTTATTTTTTGTTTTTGTTCATTTCCAATTGCTTGCGTTGCATTTCTTCCAATTTCTCTTGGAAACGCGATTTTTTCTTTGTTTTTTCATCGCCTGACTTGTTCGCTTTTCGTTCTGCCATTTTCACGCGAAGTTTCTCTTCATCCACAAAGAAATGCTTAATCACAACCATCATCAAAATGGAAATCAAGGTCGAAATAAAGTAGTAGTAACTCAAACCAGCAGAGTAGTTGTTGAAGAAGAAAATCATCATGATTGGGAAGATGTACATGATCACTTTCATGTTTGGCATTCCAGGTTGTTGTGGTTGTTGCACATTACCACTATTCATGAAGGTATATGCTAAAGTCGTTCCAGCCATTAACAAGGTGAATAAACTCACGTGGTCACCATAGGGCCAAATGGGGAATCCGAAGTCAAAAATGGAATCGTACGAACTTAAATCTTCTGCCCAAACGAATGATTGTTGACGCAACTCAAATGCTGCAGGGAAGAAGCGGAATACCGCAAGTAGAATTGGCATTTGAATCAACATTGGAACACAGCCAGCCAAAGGACTCGCGCCAGATTCCTTGTACAGACTCATCATTTCCATTTGCTTTTTCATCGCATCCTCTTTTTTTGGATACTTGGCCGTTAATTCGTCCACCTCTGGTTTCAGGATGCGCATTTTTACCGAAGAAACGAACATCTTCCATTGGATTGGCATCAAAATCAATTTCAAAATCAAGGTAAGAATCAAAATCGCAATTCCAATTCCCATTCCGTAATCTACAAGTAAGGTAAAGATTGGTTGAACCGCATACAAGTTGATCCAACGGAACAAGCCCCAACCAAAGTTCAGGATATCGTCGTAGTTGCTGTTGTATGTTTTCAATAATTCGTAGTCATTTGGACCAAAGAACCAGTTGAATGAAGCTTTGTTATTCGTGAAATCCAAAGCCATTGTCGCGCTGTATCCTTTTAATAATGTCCAGCTTTTTTGTTGATTTCCTTTAAAGGTATTGATACGGAATTTCGTTCCTTTCTTTGGAAAAGCATTCGCAGGTTTCAAAATAGAGGAGAAGTAGGACTGTTTAAATGCCACCCATTCGATTTCATCTTCTGCAGCTTGATTATCATCACTCGTCTCACTTAAATAATCTAATCCTTCGTTCTTTTGATTGAAACATACTGTTGAAACGCGACGTTGCTCACTGAACAAACGCTCCGTTTTGTTGTAGTCTGCTTTCCAGTTCAATACAACATTTTCATTTGCAACACCTTTTAGATCAACTAATTCCACATTATAATCTAAATCATAGCTTTTATTCAAAGAATACGTTTGACGAACTTTCCCTCCAGCTAATGAAGCTTCGAATACGATGGATTTCGCATCTTGTTTTACGACTTCGAATAGGTAATTTCGTGTGTGAATTTTTTGATTTCCAACAGGAATAACCAGTTGATTGTAAGCGTTTCCATTTTTAAACAAACACAACTCAGCATCGCGTTTATCGGCGAAATCCTTATAGGACTTATATTTTTTCAAATAAACCGCAGCGACAATTCCACCTTTCGTATTGAAATCTACATGAAGCACATCGTTCTCCAAGCTGATGATTTTTCCTGCCGCAACTTTTTTCGCTTTCGCGCGATCATTAGGTGTGATTTCCGATCCTGCATTAGCAGAAACCGCTTTTTGTTCTTTTCCCTTCTTCGCAGGTTTGTCAATTACTTTCGTCGTTGCTGCTTTTTCTTTTTTCTTGTAATCATCCGCTGATGGTTGATTCATGATGGAGAAAACCGTTAGGATGAGTCCAATCAATACAAGTCCGGTTACCGAATTACGATCCATAGTCTTTTTTTTACTTTTTATTGGTCAATGCTGCTTTCACGAAAGCAACGAAAATAGGGTGGGGTTGAGCCACAGTACTTTTATATTCAGGGTGGAATTGTACACCGACAAACCAAGGGTGAGTTGGAATTTCAACGATTTCAACCAATCCTGTATCTGGATTTTTTCCGGTTGCCGTCATTCCCGCTGCTTCATATGCTGTTATGTAGTCGTTGTTAAATTCATAACGGTGACGATGACGTTCGGATATTTTATTTGTGTTGTAAGCGATACTCGCGTTTGATTTAGGCTTTAACTCACATTTATAAGCCCCCAAACGCATGGTTCCGCCCAAGTTGGAGATTTTTTTCTGTTCTTCCATCATGGAAATCACCGGAGCATTGGTTTTTTCAGACATTTCTGTCGAGTGTGCATCCCCTAAATTCAATACGTTACGCGCAAATTCAATCACAGCACATTGCATTCCTAAACAAATTCCTAGGAAAGGAATGTTGTTTTCACGTGCGTGTCGAACCGCTTCAATTTTCCCTTCAATTCCACGGGAACCAAAACCTGGTGCTACAAGAACGCCATCCAATCCGGATAATTCTGAAGCGATGTTATCAGGAGTTAATTCTTCTGAGTGAATCCATTTTACATTCACTTTTGTTTCATTAGAAACGCCAGCGTGAATAAATGCTTCACTAATGGACTTATATGAATCTTTCAATTCCACATATTTTCCAACGAGTCCGATATTTACTTCATGTTTTGGATTTTTCAAACGCTCCAAGAACGATTTCCAATTGTCCAAATTTGGAATGGATTTTTTCGATAATCCCAGTTTATCCAAGACAACAGAATCTAATTCTTCGTTGTGCATTAACAATGGAACATCATAAATTGAAGATGCATCGCGTGCTTCAATAACAGCATTCACGGATACATTACAGAATTTTGCAATCTTTTGACGTAGTCCTAATTCCAACTCATGTTCCGTTCGGCAACATAGGACATCCGGTTGAACCCCCAATTCCAATAACTGTTTAACAGAGTGCTGTGTCGGTTTTGTTTTTAGTTCGCCAGCAGCAGACAAATAAGGAATCAAAGTCAAGTGTACAACGACACAATCGTTTTCAAATTCCCAAAGCATTTGACGCACTGCTTCTACGTATGGTAAAGATTCGATGTCACCAACAGTTCCACCAATTTCCGTAATCACGATGTCGTATTTACCGTTTTTAGCCACTAATTGAATGCGTTCTTTGATTTCATCCGTAATGTGAGGAATTACCTGAACAGTTTTACCCAAATAATCACCTCGACGTTCTTTCTCAATTACCGACTGATAAATTCTTCCTGTCGTTACATTGTTCGCTTGGGAAGTTGGAACATTTAGGAAACGCTCGTAGTGACCTAAGTCAAGATCTGTTTCTGCTCCATCATCCGTCACATAACATTCTCCATGTTCATATGGATTAAGTGTTCCTGGATCAATATTGATATACGGATCTAATTTTTGAATGGTTGTGGAGTATCCGCGTGCTTGTAACAGCTTCGCAAGAGATGCGGCAATGATGCCTTTGCCTAAAGAAGAAGTAACGCCCCCGGTTACAAAAACATACTTGGTTGAATTGGACATAAATAAATTTGTAACTACGGGAGTCAAAGATAATACATCCTTTGCACTTGTC
>CAIRMS010000075.1 GCA_903879765.1 uncultured Flavobacteriales bacterium | reverse complement strand
TGACCTGTTGTAGGGCATGTTGCCACTTGATGAGCAGTCGCTTTTTTGTGCGTTCTACGTTTGTCACGTCTTGTTGTGGAAATTCTGCGTTTAGGATGCGCCATAACTATGTATTTATATCAATTTAAATTCTTTAATGCTGCCCATCTTGGGTCAATACTTTCATTGTCATCTGTTGAATTTGGCTTCGACGTATATTGTTCAATTAGTCGAACCATTTCTTCGTTGCATTCATTTTTTTTATGTGCTGATCTTGCGGGCAAGGCTAACATGATCATCTCATACATCGATTGTTGAACGTCGATTTCGTAGCTTTCTCTGGGGATTATAATTAAATTTTCATCCTCAGATTCCTCGTCACCAAACACGTAGTAAACAGTCAAATCACCTTTGATTTTTTGACTCATTTCCTCATTACATCTGGCACAAGGCATTGAAACGACTCCTTTTACTTCGAAACTAGCAACAAGCATTGTTTCTTTCTTTTCCAGGTTTAATTTCACTACTAATTTTCCGTCATCAACCAATGAATACGGCAAAGATTCAAAGAACGTTCTGTCTAAAGTAAAATCGAAAAGATGCTGCCCTAGCTTCAATCCAACAAATGGTATCGTATAAGGACTTATCATATCGTTTTTACAATGAACAAAAATGAATCCGCGAAATTATAAAATTTATTTGGATTTTTAAAATTATATCAGTCGATCCGACTCTTTTTTCCCTCTTTCTTCTTTTGTGAAGGGTAGGGGATTCGAATGTATTTGCTTGTTAAACTTTCTGTTTTTTAAAATTTCAACAGCCAGATACATTGCACTTCGCATCGATAATTCGTTTGCTAAGTTCTTGCCTGCGATGTCAAATGCGGTGCCATGATCCGGCGATGTTCGAACGATTGGAAGGTCAGCCGTAAAGTTCACTCCATCATCAAAAGCTAATGCTTTAAATGCAGTAAGTCCTTGATCGTGATACATCGCAAGAATTCCATCAAATTGATTTTTTAAATCTGAACCAAAGAAACCATCCGCAGGGAAAGGACCAAAAGCCAAAACACCTTTGTTCTTTGCTTGCTGAATGGCAGGTGAAATAATCTCCTGTTCTTCCGCTCCTAATTTGCCATTTTCTCCGGCATGTGGATTCAATCCAAACACAGCGATTCTAGGCTTAACAATTCCGAAATCTTTTTTCAATGATTGTTCGAATTTCTCAATTTTAGAGAGAATTCCTTCCTTGTTTAAGGCAGAACTAACCTCTTTAATGGGAATATGTGTCGTTACCAATGCAACTTTTAGTCTTTCCGAAACCAAAATCATTAGCGCCTCGGGAACACCGGACATGTCTGCTAGGTATTCTGTATGACCTGGGAATTGAAATCCAGCTTTTTGAATGGCATCTTTGCTAAATGGACTCGTAACCAAGACATCAATTTTTCCCTCAGACAAATCTTGAGTGGCTGCTTCTAACGATTTGAAAGCATACATTCCGCCATTTGCAGTAGATTCCCCAACTTGTAGTTCAACATCTTCATCCCAAACATTGATCACATTAATTTTTTTGGCTTGAATCTCACTTGCGTCCTTACAGGTCGTATATTGAAAATCTTGAAGCTCTAACAATTTCTTGTAATGAGAAATAATTTTCGTGGACCCATAAATAACGGGTGTGAAGTCACCTAAAATGCGATTGTCCTTCAGAGCCTTAAGCGTAACTTCAGGACCGATGCCATTTAAGTCACCAAGTGTGATTCCGACTTTGACTAATTCCTTCGTAGAAACCGGCTCTTTCGTTGTTCCTTGTTCTTTTTCCATTATTTGTAACGATTTTTCAAGAATTGATACAACAAACGAACTCCCGCTCCTGTTCCACCATCTCCTTTATAATTTTCTTTTGAATCCAACCAAGCTGGACCTGCAATATCCATGTGAATATAGGGAGCTTTTAGGAAATGCTCTAAAAACTTTCCTGCTGAAATCATTCCGGCATTGGGACCACCAATGTTTTTCATGTCCGCAATTTTCGATTTCATGTGTGCTTTGTAGTCATCCCAGAATGGAAAACGAACGACGCGTTCATGAACATCAAAACCAGTTTTTTCTAAATCTTGAAAATAACTATCAGCAGCGTTACCCATGATGATCGTTGCCTCTGTTCCAATTGCTCTCAAAGCTGCGCCAGTTAAAGTCGCTGCATCAATAACTATTTCCGGATCGTATTTTGCGGAGTAAGCCAATGCATCTGCCAAGATCATTCTTCCCTCTGCATCGGTATTTAATACTTCAATTGTTGTTCCGTCAAACATGGTGATAACGTCACCAGGAGTATATGCATTTCCACCCGGACGATTATCCGTCGCAGGAATTAATCCAATAATGTGAACTGGAAGTTTTTGAAGCGCAGCGAAGTAAATTACGGCAGCCATTGTTGCCCCTCCTGCCATGTCACCTTTCATCGTATCCATGGATCCTGCTGTCGGCTTTAAACTCAGGCCGCCAGTATCGTAGACAACGCCTTTTCCAACTAAAACAATCGGTTTTTTATTGACGGCATTTTCCGGTTTGTATTCGGCAATAGTAAACGTTGGAGGATCAATCGAACCTTTATTTACAGCCAAGAGTCCACCCATTTTCAGGGATTCAATTTGTGTTTTACCTAAAACGTTCACTTGAAATCCAGCTTCATCGCCGAGCTTCGAAATGGCTTCAGCCAATTGTTCTGCATTCAAATGTGAAACGGGTGTGTTCACCATGTCACGCGTCCAAAAAACAGCCTTAGACATAGACAACAACTCACTTATTTGACCATTCGTTAACGAAGCATCTACAAAAATCTGATTGAATTTGTAGTCTTTCGGTTTGGAGAAGTGCTGTGTAAAACGGTAACTCGACAATAGCAAACCTTCTAACAAGGCGAACAAGGCGTCATTGTGAGAACCGATCAGTTGAATTGCTTCCTCGGAATCGTTGATTAATCCCTCAATTGTATTTCCTAAAACACGAATTTCTTCTGCTTTTTGATCTGTTTTTATAAGAAACGTAAAGCCTTCAGGGCTTTTAAAGTAATCAAACTTCTTATCGCCAGACTGAAAACTTGATACGTTTTCTGCTGTTAACCCTGGAATCTGTGTTGCTCCAGTTTCAATTAAGAAAACTTTAGAAGCACATTCGTTGGCTTCAGTAGAATGAATGAGTTGAATCATGATTCGAATTTTTACAAAGGTAGTAAGTTATCTTGCTTAGGAACGAAAAATATCAAGTCCATAATCATCTAAAAATCGATCGATAGCTCGCGGGATTGGATATTGGTCTAAATCCTGGATTTGAACGTGTTCTCCCGAATCTTTTTCACTTGAATTAACCGCAATAAAATGACAAAACAAATGTTGATGCGATAATATATGCTTGTATTCTTTGGAAAGAAACCTTGAGTTATTATTGGATAAGTACAGCTCTTTTTCTTCCTGGCTCGAAAATTCTTTCAGAGGAAATTGGTACAAATGCTGCCAGATATCTTTTTCATTTCTTTTCTGAAGCAGAATAACTCCTTTTTTTGGTTGAATTAATTCAAAAACAAAATACCGCTTGCGAACACCTTGTTTTTTTAACTTAATGGGCAGTTGACCAACGGTCTTTTCGCTATTTGCACTGCAGTAAATATCCAATGGACATTCATGACACAAAGGTTGAGTAGGCTTACAATGCAAGGCCCCAAACTCCATTATCGCTTGATTGAAGGTCGCAGGATTTTTTTTATCGAGGAGTTCATTTGAGAATTTCTCAAAATCTTTCTTCCCTTGCGTAGAATTGATGGGCTCATGCCAATTATGTAAACGACTCAACACACGAAATACATTTCCATCGAGAACAGCATGGGGTAAATCAAAGGCAAAGGAAGCAATTGCGGAAGCGGTATATGGACCAACCCCCTTTAATTTTAGCAATCCGTCATAACTTTCGGGAAATTGCCCCTCAAATTCATCGACGATCTGTTTTGCCGTCCGATGTAAATTACGCGCCCGACTATAATATCCAAGTCCCTGCCACAAATTCAGAACAACTTGCTCATCCGCTTTCGCCAAGTCAAAAACGCTGGGAAAAGCCTCAATAAACTTGAAATAATACGCCATTCCTTGGTCCACACGCGTCTGCTGAAGGATGATTTCACTTAGCCAAATGAAATATGGATTCTTTGTTTCTCGCCAAGGAAGGGCTCGTTTATGAGCAGCGTACCAGTTGCCTAATTCATGTTGAATTTGCTTCATTTGAAATTTTTTTTGAAAAAAAACACGAAAATTAACAATATAAAGTTTCTGTGATATACTTTTGCACCGCATTAAAAATCAATTAACATCAAGAAAATATGACTAAAGCGGATATCGTAGCAGACATTGCAGAAGAAACAGGATTAGAAAGAAACGAAGCACTAAGAGCTGTTGAGGCATTTATGAACTCAATTAAAGCTTCTTTGGCTAAAGGGAATAATGTCTATTTAAGAGGATTTGGTAGTTTCATTGTGAAAGAACGCGCACAGAAAACTGGCCGAAACATTTCAAAAAATACGACAATCATTATCCCTGCACACAACATTCCTTCTTTCAAACCATCAAAGGTATTTATTGATGAAGTAAAGAATAAGGTTAGCGTGAAATAAGATTTCGTTATTTCAAAATTTTATTTAACTTTGCACTCCCTTTGTCAGGGGGTGCATTTTTTTTAGATTCAAATAACACTAATATATATATTATGCCACGCGGTAAAAAAAGAAAAAGACATAAAATGGCTACGCACAAGCGTAAAAAACGTCTAAGAAAAAATCGTCACAAGAAGAAGAAGTAATCACTTCTTAATTTGAGAAGAAAAGGAGG